>JAYTFI010000451.1:0-5398 GCA_043734485.1 Acidimicrobiales bacterium
CTACACCCCGAAGAACGCAAGCGCGCGTACGAAATTACCGACGCTCGCGCTCGTCGGCAAGGGGATCACGTTCGACTCCGGCGGGCTCTCCTTGAAACCCAGCGATTCCATGATCACGATGAAGAGCGACATGTCGGGTGCAGGAGCGGTGCTTTCGGTGATGTCGATCATCGGGCGCCTCGAACCCGCGTGCCGGGTCATCGGCTACTGCTGCGTCACGGAGAACATGCCCGGTCCGGCGGCGTTCAAGCTCGGCGACGTGCTCACGGCCCGCAACGGTAAGACCGTCGAGATCCACAACACCGACGCCGAAGGCCGCCTCGTCCTCATGGACGGGCTGTCGCTCGCGGCCGAGGACAGGCCCGATGCGATCATCGACCTGGCCACGCTCACCGGTGCGCAGATCGTCGCCCTCGGCATGGACATCACCGCCATCATGGGCAACAACGAGTCGTTGAGTGCCCAGGTGCAGGCCGCAGCGAAGCGCGCCGACGAGGAGATGTGGCCGCTTCCGCTGCCACCGAAGTACCGCAAGCACCTCGATTCGAGCATTGCCGACATGAAGAACATCGGGAATCCGGGGCAGGCCGGGTCGAGCGTCGCCGGGCTGTTCCTGCAGGAGTTCGTCGATGGCCACCCGTGGGTGCATCTCGACATCGCCGGACCGTCGTTCACGAGCGGCGACGAAGGCATCAACACAAAGGGCGGAACGGGCGTGGCGGTTCGGACCCTCATCGAGCTCATCGAATCGTTCGAAGCGCCCGTGAAGTAGTAGCAACTCGCCCATGCTGACGATCGATCTGGGCCGTATTGGAATCTGGACGGGGGCGCTCGACGGCGTGGCGACGGGCGCAGCGGTCGAAGCGGTGCAGGCCGTCGAGGCGATGGGCGTTCCGACGGTGTGGATTCCTGAGGCGGTCGGGCGCGATCCGCTCATCGCGGCCACGAACTACCTCGCCAACACCTCGACACTGAAGCTGGCGACGGGCATCGCCAACATCTACGCGCGTGACCCGATGACGATGAACTCGGCGGTGCGCACCATCGAGGACGCATTTCCCGGGCGGTTCCTGCTCGGCCTCGGCGTCAGCCATGCGCACCTCGTCGCCGGTGTGCGCAAGCACGACTATTCGAAGCCGCTCGCCTACATGGATGTCTACCTCGACCGCATGGATTCGGCCCGCTTCTTCGCCGTCGGCCCTGCCGAGCGGCCACCTCGGGTGCTCGCCGCTCTCGGTCCGAAGATGCTGGCGCTTGCAGCAACGAAGGCCGACGGCGCGCACCCGTACTTCCAAACACCCGAGCACACCGCTATTTCGCGCGAGGTGATGGGGGCCGACGCGCTGCTCGCCCCGGAACAGATGTGCGTGCTCGAGACTGATCCGTTGCGAGCGAGGGAGATTGCCCGCAAGGGCATGAAGATCTACCTCGGCCTCCCCAACTACTGGAACAACCTGCTTCGGCTCGGCTTCAGCGAGGACGACCGCGCCAACGGCGGCTCCGACCGGCTCGTCGACGCGGTCGTGGTGTGGGGCAGCGTCGATCAGGTGAAGGCCCGGGTGCAGGCCCATCACGACGCGGGCGCCGACCACGTGTGCGTGCAGGTGCTGCGTGATGACGCGACCCTGCCAATGGTGGAGTGGCGGGAACTGGCGGCCGCGCTGCTGTAGTCGGTGTTCCTTGCATCCCGTTCCGAAGTGGGGCGGTCCGCTGACACCTTCCCTCCTCGAAAGCGGCCGTCGCCGGGCGTTTCACCTGGTCAGGTCGCGAGGCCGCGTGGCCAAGTGTCAGCCAACCGCCCGGCTTCGGTCGAGCGCCAGCAGATCGCGCACGGATCGCAGGAACTCGGGTGTCTCAAACTCGACCTGGCGGAACGTCACGGGCAGCGTCAAGTAACCGGCCGCTTGGAGCTTCGCCCAGCGAGCACGGTCCTTGTCGAACTCTGGATGAAACTCCTGGCTGTCGCACTCGATGAGCAGTCCGCCGATCCGCAGGTCGACGCGACCGATGCGACGCCCGCGACGGTCGAAGATCGTGACCTGGCGCTCGACGTCGATGATCCCATCGCTGCGGAGGACCTGTACGGTTCGCGTCTCGAGCCAGCTCTCCGTCGGCAGGGTGTCTGGCGGCCGACGGGCGAGCGCGGCCCGTAGGACAGCGGCTCCGCGGTGGGTGCCACCGCAGGCGTCGCAGGCAAGGCCAAGGTGGTCCAGCGTGATGAGCTTTCGGTGCAAGGCGCATTCGAGAGCGAGCTCGACCTGATCAATTGGCAGGAGGCGGTGCTTGCCCGGCGACTCGACCGCCGCAAGGCCGGAACCGAGCTCGCAGAGCGTTCGCCCGATGCCGGTAACCCGCAGCCCGCCGAACGTGGACAGGTGGTCGGTGGCATCGACGCGATGGAGGTTCGAACCCCGCCGGCCGGAGGAGCGCGGGACGTTCACCGACGGCTCGCGACCGGCGACGCTTGGTTGCTCGGCGATGGGCGCGGATGTCGACGTACGACGGCGTGGCGCGAAGCCGTCGAGCTCGTGCCAACGCGCCGCGGCCTCACGCGCGAGCATCGAGTCCGGGCCCGCCGTCGTCAGCGCCGCTGCGCAGCGATGCTCATAGCTTCCAGGAGTGTTGAGGTCGTCGGCGATCGAGTACACACCGACAGATTTTCGACGCAACAGCCCGTCCGCGACGAGGCGGCGACGGGCGCTCTCGTGAAGTCCATGTGCCGCAAGCACCGAGACGTGCAGCACGCCGTGGCTGGCCTCCGCGGCTGCGGATACGAGGCGCTCGACCCGCTTCAACCCAGGTCCTGGGCCGAGGCCGTGGACAGCGCCGCCTGCGAACGGGCGAGGTCGTGTTGGTGCCACGCCCACTCGGCCAGCGACCGGCACAGCGACGGGTGGTACTTCCAGCGGATGAGCGCCCGCTCGGCATCGTCGACGGTCCCCCCGGCCCGGACGATGCCGAAGGCCAGGTTGGCGCCCCGACGGCGCATCGCTTCGGGACCGGACGCCTCGGTCTCCGCTGTTTCCCAGGCCTGGTGCTCGGTCTGGATCAGATACGGCAGGCGCCGCAGCTGGTGGCGGTCGAGCCACGGCACGCTGCGCCGCGTGACCAGCGTGCCGGCGCGCATGCGGGCCAGCTCGAACTGGCACAGCCGCCCGACGGCCCGCACGAACGGCGAGTGGCGCCCGGTTCGCTCGCCGAGCCCAAGCGCGCGGGCCGTGTCTGCGGCCGACAGTTCGAAGCCCGTCGGCGATGCCTCCAGCCCATATGCGATGGCCCGTAGCAGCCAGGTCGCAGACGGTCCGAGCGTAGAAAGCCAGAAGCGCTCGACGTAGGGGGAGCGCGGATCATGGCCGAGCTCGTCGGTGACGTTGTCGTCCCACGGCTCGATCCACAACACGGGCAGGGTCGGATCGACAACGGGTTCGACAATGGCGAGCATGGAGACCTCCGGCGATGATGATGCAAGGGCGAGCCGGGGGAAGCCAGGAGCCATCATGATGTTCTGGAGTATTCCATGTTGATAGATGATGGGGGAGGGGTCGAAGCGCGTGCGCGTGCCGCCGGGCTGGTCGAGCGGGCCCGCCGTGTCGTGGTCCTGACGGGAGCCGGCATCTCGACCGACTCGGGCATCCCCGACTTCCGCGGGCCGCAGGGGCTCTGGACGCTCAACCCGAAAGCCGAGCGCACGTCGTCGCTTCAGCACTACCTGAACGACCCCGAAGTGCGGGCCATCGCCTGGCAGAGCCGGCTGCACTCACCGGCCTGGGACGCGCAGCCCAACGCCGGCCACCGCGCGGTGGTGCGACTCGAGCAGATCGGGAAGCTCGACACGCTCGTCACCCAGAACATCGACGAGCTCCATCAGCGGGCCGGCTCGTCGCCCGAGAAGGTGGTCGAGGTCCATGGCACCATGCGCCGGGCGGTGTGCTGGTCGTGTCGACGGGAGTGGCCGATGGACGTGTTCCTCGACCGGGTCCGCACCGGCGAGGTGGATCCGGCCTGCCCGGCGTGCGGCGGGATCGTGAAGTCGGCAACGATCAGCTTCGGACAGAACCTGGTGGAGGAGGACCTGGAACGGGCCTTTGTTGCGGCTCGGGTTTGTGACCTCCTTCTCTGCGTCGGCTCGACCCTGGCCGTCGGACCGGTCAACCAAATGGTCCCGATCGCCAGGCGGTCGGGCGCGGCGATCGTGATCGTGAACCGAGACCCGACAGAGATGGACTCGTCGGCGACGGTGGTGGTGCGCGGGCTGATAGGTGAGGTGTTGCCCGGGATCGTCGACCCGGAGTGTGCGTCCGAGTCCGATTCGGCAGACTGATGGGACCGATCCGGGGAGTGCTCCTCGACTTCAGTGACACGCTGTTCTGGCGCAACGGGACCGACCGGGCAGCCGCCATCGCCCAGGCGTTGGGTGCACCGTCGGCTTATGACGACCTCGCCGTTGCCTGGCGTGCTGTCAAGGCCGAGAGCACGACACCGGCCGAGTTGTCGAAGCGTCGAGATTCGTCTGCCGAGGCGCACCGGGCATGCTGGGTCGCGCTCCTGGCGCCGTTCGACGACCTCCATCCGGGGTTGGCGGTCGCGATCTATGACGATCAACCGAATCCGCTCGGGTGGCATGCGTTCTCGGACACAGCCGCGCTCCTGCACGGCCTTCTCTTGCGAGGCGTTCCGGTCGCCGTCGTGAGCGACATCGGCTGGGACATCCGACCGGTCTTCGAGCACCACGGTGTCGCTTCGTGCGTGCAGTCGTGTGTGCTCTCGTACGAGCACGGCACAGAGAAGCCCGACCCAGCGCTCTTCCGCTATGCGTGCGAGTCGATCTCGGTCGAGCCAGGCCAGGCGTTGATGGTCGGCGACTCGGTGACGAAGGATGGTGGTGCGGCGGCCGCCGGGATTCGCGCGCTGGTACTGCCGGAGTGGTCGGGCACGGGCGATCGGGGCCTCCGGATCGTGCTCGATCTCCTCATGAGTGCATGACCGTTCGGGTGCGGCCGGTCACGGTCCACGCCCCCAGGAAGCGCGTGTGTACGAATCGTGTACGAAGCGGTATTCATGCGGACATGAGCGTTCCCGTCACATCCCGCCTCGACGAGTCCGTCGTGGAGGCACTTGATCAGGCTGTTGCCAGCGGATTCGCACCAAATAGGGGCTCGCTGGTCGCGGAGGCGGTATCGCAGTGGTTGCGGCAACACGGGGAGGAGTCAATCATCGACTCCTACAAGCGCAGGTACACCCCTGAGGACATGGTCGATGGTGCGGGTCAGGTCCTCACCGCTTCCCTCGCCGCCTTCTCGGTTGCTGCGTGCCTCGCCGACGATCGGCGCTGATTCGGCGGGGCGACGTCTGGACCGCCGATATCCCAGGCGTCGGCCAGCATCCGGTCGTCGTCGTC
>JAYTFI010000452.1:0-4850 GCA_043734485.1 Acidimicrobiales bacterium
TGATGTACCGACCAGCCGCCGCGTGCGAGGCTGGCACCGTGCGCAGCGAGCGGGAAGAACTATGGGAGATCAACGCCGGCTGGTGGCAGGACGGCTTCACCGACGGCGCCGACGTGGAGTACGTCGAGCAGATCATCCCGATGATGATCGAGCGCATCCAGGGGGCGACGCGGGTCCTCGATGTCGGTACGGGTGAGGGCCAGCTGGCCCGGATCGCGGCCGGTCTCGGGGCCTACGCCGTCGGCATCGACCCCACATGGGCACAGATCGAGGTCGCCGCGATCAAGGCCGGACCGCCCGGATATGCCCGAGCCGAGGCCGCCGCCCTGCCCTTCGCCGACGCCACCTTCGACTGCGTACTTGCCTGCCTCGTCTTCGAGCACATCGCCATGGTCGACGAGGCCATCGCCGAGGTGGCCCGGGTCCTCGAGCCTGGCGGACGGTTCCTGTTCTTCCTCAACCATCCCCTCCTGCAGACGCCGGGCAGCGGCTGGATCGACGACCACATCCTCGACGAGCAGTACTGGCGGATCGGGCCGTACCTGGTCGAGGCGGACGAGATCGAGGAGGTCGAGAAGAACGTGTTCATCCCGTTCGTCCACCGGCCGATGAGTCGTTATGTGAACGCAATGGCGGCGAACGGACTGCTGGTGACGGAGATGCAGGAGCCGGCCCCGCCGCCCGGGTTCCTCGAACTCGCCGGCGAGTACGGCGAAGCGGGCACGATCCCTCGCATGCTGCTGCTCAACGCCGTGAAACACACTGTGCAGCACGCGATCCACGGGACCTGACATGGCCGAGTTCGTCATCATCACCGGTATGTCGGGCGCCGGGCGCAGCACCGTCTCGAACGCGTTCGAGGATCTCGGCTGGTTCGTGATCGACAACATGCCACTGCGCCTGGTGGGCAAGGTGGCCGAACTGGTGGAGGGCCCGAACGCCACCATCGAGAAGGTCGCCTTCGTCGTCGGTCGGAACGGTCCCGAAGAGCTGAGCGCCGAGGACGACCTCGACTCGGCCGTCGACCAGCTCAAGGCGGCCGGCTCGCGGGTCCGTATCGTGTTCCTCGACGCGGCCGACGACGTTCTGATCCGCCGCTACGAGGGCACCCGACGACGCCACCCCTTCGCCGAGCAGGACCGTGTCACCCAGGGCATCGAGCGTGAGCGCCGCCTGCTCGGGCCGGCAAAAGCGCGGGCCGATGTGCTCGTCGACACCGGCAATCTGAACGTGCACCAGCTGAAGGAACGCATCGTCAACCTGTTCGTGCACAGCGACCATTCGTCGATGGCGGTCAACGTCGTGTCCTTCGGCTTCAAGCACGGACTTCCCGGCGATGTCGACCTCGTCTTCGACCTCCGCTTCCTGCCGAACCCGCACTGGGTGGAGGAGCTACGGCCCTGCACCGGGCTCGACGCGCCGGTGCGTGAGTACGTGCTCGGCAACCCGGACGCGCAGACCTTCCTGGAGAAGCTCGACGATCTATTGGGCATGCTCCTGCCTGCATACGTCAAGGAGGGCAAGGCCTACCTCTCGATCGCGGTCGGCTGCACCGGGGGCCAGCACCGTTCCGTGGCCATCGCCGAGGAACTGAGCGTATTGATGGCGAAGCGTGGCTACCCGGCGAACATCCGCCACCGCGACATCGAGAAGCGATGAGCGAGTGTCAGCGAGCGACTCATCAGATGCGGTGCCCGCGTCAGCGGGCGACCCGAGGCATGCCGAGGGTGGTCCGATGAGCGCCACCGACGATCTGGACGCCACGAAGGAGCGTCGTCGCGGCACGCGCGTGGGTCTCGACCCGAACGGTCCGAAGGTGACCGCTCTTGGCGGCGGTTACGGACTCTCGGCGACGCTGCGTGCCGCCCGGAAGTACGCGAGCGCCGTGACGGGCGTGGTGTCCGTCGCCGACGACGGCGGCTCCAGCGGACGGCTGCGACGGGCCTTCGGCATCCCGGCGCCGGGCGATCTGCGGCGCTGCCTCGTGGCCATGGCCGAACCGGGGTCGATCTGGGCCGAGGCCTTCGATCATCGCTTCGCCGCGTCCGAGTTGGAAGGCCATCCGCTCGGCAACATCGTGATCGCCGGACTCACCGAGACGCTGGGCGACTTCGGCCACGCCATCGACGAGGCGCTGCGCCTGCTCGGTGGCGTGGGGCGCGTGATCCCGGCCACGGCTGAGCCGGTCACGTTGAAGGCGACGTACCGGCGCGCGGGCGGTACGGCGGCGCGGCCGATCTCGGTAGAGGGAACCGTCGAAGGCGAGGCAAAGGTGGGCACGACACCGGGCCTCACGGGCATCGCTGTCGTGCCTGCGGATCCAATGGTCCACGAGGATGCGATCGCGGCAATCCATTCCGCTGATCAGATCTGCATCGGACCCGGGTCGCTGTTCACGAGCGTCCTTGCCGTCATGGCCGTGCCGGCCATCCGCGAGGCCGTGGCCACGGCCAAGGGCAACCGGATCTACGTCTGCAACCTCAGCGAGCAACATCCGGAAACGAGCGGCTACGACGTGGCTGCCCACGTCGATGCACTCATCGCCCATGGCGTTGTCATCGATACGATCATCTACGACCCGGCCCGGCTGCCGCTCGGCAATCTGCCGAGTGGTCTGGCCGTGGTGACCCGGCCTCTCGCCGACAGCACCGGTCGTCTGCACATGCCCGATCTGCTGGCCGCTGCGCTCGCCGGCATCGTCTGAGTCGATTGCGGGGGGTGGTTCGGCCGTGGTCGACGGAGCGAGCATGATGTGCGGTCCGGCAAACCCGCCGGACCCCGAGGAAGGGACCCTTCATGGCAGTGCGTGTCGCGATCAACGGATTCGGCCGTATCGGCCGCAACTTCCTTAGGGCGGTGATCGAGCAGGAGAAGGCGACCGGTGAGAGGACGATCGACTTCGTCGCCGTCAACGACCTCACCACCGTCAAGACGCTCGCCCACCTGCTGAAGTTCGACTCGGTCATGGGCCGGCTCCGCAACGACGTCGGCTGCAGCGATAAGGGCATCAGCGTCGACGGCGACGAGTTCCTCGTCCTCGCCCAGCGTGACCCGGCCCAGCTCCCGTGGAAGGACCTCGGCGTCGACCTCGTCATCGAGTCGACCGGCTTCTTCACCGACCGTGACAAGGCCGCGGCCCACGTCGACGCCGGCGCCCCGCGGGTGATCGTAAGCGCGCCGAGCAATGGCGCCGACGCCACGTTCGTCTACGGCGTCAACCACGACACCTACGACCCGGCCGCGCATGTCGTCGTCTCGAACGCGAGCTGCACCACCAACTGCTTCGTCCCGATGATCAAGGTCCTCGACGACGCGTTCGGCGTCGAGAAGGGCCTGATGACGACGGTCCACGCGTATACCGGCGACCAGATGCTCGTCGACGGTCCGCACAGCGACCTGCGCCGCGCCCGGGCCGCGGGCATCAACATCGTCCCGTCGTCCACCGGCGCCGCCCGCGCCACGAGCCTCGTGCTCGCCTCGATGAAGGGCAGGCTCGACGGCCAGTCGCTTCGCATCCCGCTCCCAGTCGGCTCGATCACCGACTTCACCGGTGTCCTCGGCAAGGACGTCACCGCTGCTGAAGTCAACGAGGCGTTCAAGGCCGCGGCGACGACCGGCCCGCTCAGCGGCGGCGTGCTCGTCTACTCCGACGAGCCGCTCGTGTCGTCGGACATCGTCGGCCAGGCGGCCAGCTGCACGTTCGACTCGCAGCTCACCCAGACCATCGGCAACCTCGTGAAGGTGTTCGGCTGGTACGACAACGAATGGGGCTACTCCAACCGCCTCATCGATCTCGTGCGCCACATCGGCACCACGAAGTAACCCGGCGGAATAAGCGTGAGATTCGGCGTTCCCGAGCTCGAGGACCTGCCCCCCGTCGAAGGGAAGCGGGTCCTCGTCCGCTGCGACTTCAACGTCCCGATCACCCGAGGCGGCACGGCCGATCACCCCACTGCGACCATCGACGACGACCTCCGCATCCGTGCCGCACTGCCGACGCTGCAGTGGCTGATCGAGCGCGGCGCGATCGTCACGGCGTGTTCGCACCTCGGGCGTCCGAAGGGCGCTCCCGATCCGAAGTACTCGATGGAACCGGTCTCGGCCCGGCTGAAGGAGTTCGCTCCGGGCGTCACGCTGCTCGACAACCTGCGCTTCAACGCCGGCGAAGAGGGCAACGACCCGGCGTTCGTGCAGGAGCTGATCGCCGGCCAGGACCTCTACGTCGACGACGCGTTCGGCGCCGCCCACCGCTCGCATGCATCCATCGTGGGCCCGCCGCAGTTCCTCCCGAGCGCGGCCGGCAGGCTGCTGGCCAAGGAAGTCGAGGTGCTCGGCGGTCTGCTCGATTCGCCCAAGCGCCCGTTCGTCACGGTGCTCGGCGGCTCGAAAGTGAGCGACAAGCTCGGTGTGATCGAGTCGCTGCTGGCGAAGTGCGATCAGCTCGTGATCGGCGGCGGGATGTGCTTCACGTTCCTCGCCGCGCTCGGCCACCCGGTCGGCGGCTCGCTGTTCGAGCCCGATCAGGTCGAAACGTGCAAGCGACTCCTCGCCTTGGCGAAGGCCGATGGCCGGGACAAGATCGTCCTGCCGAGCGACATCACGGCACTCTCACCCGAGGGTATGTTCGGCGCCGATCCTGCGAAGCGCAGCGGCGAGGTCCGCCAGGTCGGCCGATCGATCCCGGATGGCTGGAAGGGCCTCGACATCGGCCCAGGTTCGGCGGCCGAGTTCGGCGACGTCATCCTTGACGCCCGAACGGTGTTCTGGAACGGGCCGATGGGCGTGTTCGAGGACGACCGCTTCGCCGCCGGTACCCGGACGGTGGCCCAGGCGATGGCCGACACCAAGGC
>JAYTFI010000453.1:0-1755 GCA_043734485.1 Acidimicrobiales bacterium
CCCGTACCCGCATGCGGCCGGCCACCAGCGAGCCAACGCTGCCGCCCTGGTGGAGGCCGGCGCGGCGCGGCTGGTGGAGGACGAGGCGTTCGATGCCGATGCGCTCCTCGACGCGGCCCGCTTGCTGGATGATCCCGCGGCCCATGTCGTGATGTCAGCGGCTGCACGGGCGCTGGGACGGCCTGGTGCCGCGGATGCCGTTGCCGCGCTTGTCATGGCCGCGGCCCGGCGCGGCGCGCTGCCGACCGCGCCCGAGGTCGAGCGCATCGCTCGTGGTGGGACGGCATGATCGCGGCCTTCGATGCGATCGCGACCGGTACCGACATCCAGCGCCGGATCGGGGTCAAGACGTCGCGGGACGAACCACTCTCCCGGTTCACGACGATACGGGTCGGGGGTCCGGCAGATCTGTTCGCGACGGTCCACAACGCCCATGAGCTGCGCGGGCTGGTCCGATTCGCGCGAACGCGCGGGCTGCCGCATCTCATCCTCGGCCGCGGCAG
This sequence comes from Acidimicrobiales bacterium, assembly GCA_043734485.1. Classification (GTDB taxonomy): domain Bacteria; phylum Actinomycetota; class Acidimicrobiia; order Acidimicrobiales; family JANYDT01; genus JAYUDQ01. Next base: position 504 of record JAYTFI010000453.1, read on the forward strand.
CGACGTCGTCATCGCCGATGCCGGGGTGCGCGGCCTTGTCATCCAGGTCCGCGCGGAGGGATCGCGCGTCACGGACGAGCGGTACACGGCGGAGGCTGGCGTGCAGATGGCTCGGGCGGCGACGGAGACCCAGCGCGCGGGGCTGACCGGGCTCGAATTCGGCCTGGCCATCCCCGGGACGGTGGGCGGCGCCGTCTGGGCCAATGCCGGTGCGCACGATTCTGACGTCGAGGGCGTACTCGAGTCCGCACGCGTCCTGGATGCGCTGGGGAACGAGGCGATCGTGCCGGTGGCCGAACTTGGCCTGGGTTATCGCGACAGCCGGTTCAAGCACGGCGACCCGGGCGCGGACGCCCCGCGCGACCTCATCGTCGAGGCGACGTTCCGGCTGGCCCCGGCCGATCCGGACACGATCAAGAATCGGCTGGACGAGATCCGTCACTGGCGCCAGGCCCACCAGCCGCTGGGCCTGCCGTCGGCCGGCAGCGTCTTCCGCAACCCGCCCGGTGACTCCGCCGGGCGGCTCATCGACGCGGCCGGCCTGAAGGGGATGCGGATCGGCGGCGCCGCCGTGTCCGAGAAGCACGCGAACTTCATCGTCAACGACCAGAAGGGGACTGCCAGCGACGTCCGCCGACTGGCCGAGCAGGTGCGGACGGCGGTCCTCGCGAGACACGGCGTAGCCCTCGAGTTCGAGGTCGAATTCGTCGGTGACTGGTCGGGCTGGGCGGTCGCCGGATGATCGTCCCGCTGCCGCCGGTCGTCGTCCTGCTGGGCGGTCCATCTGCAGAACACGACGTGTCGGTCGTCTCGGGGACCGCGATCGCGGACGGGCTCCGGTCGATGGACTATCCGGTCGAGCAGGTCCTGATCGATCTCGACGGCGCGTGGTGGTGGCTGCCCGCCGACCACCGACGCGATGGGCGTCCGCCGGCGGTCTACGACGATCCCGTCGCTCTCGGCGCAGCCGGCCCATTCGCGGTCGGCGTGGCGATCGAGCGGCTGGCGACGACCCAGCCCGTTCCGGTGGTCGCGATCGCCCTGCACGGCCCGTTCGGGGAAGACGGCACGGTCCAGGCTCTGCTGGAAGCAGCTGACCTCGCGTACACCGGGTCGGGGGTGGCCGCGTCGGCCATCGGGATGGACAAGACGTTATTCAAACGGCTGAGCCGCGGCATCGGCCTGCCGGTCGTCGACTGGCGTGAAGTCCGGGCGGAGACCTGGGCGAGGGACCCGGACGCGGTCCGACGTG
>JAYTFI010000454.1:0-10942 GCA_043734485.1 Acidimicrobiales bacterium
AGCGACCTCGGTGGCAAGGGCGTGCGCTTCGCTTGGGCCCTCAACAACCACGATGCGCAGCGCAACACAACCCGATACGGCCACCGCGACGCCCATCTCGAGAGCTCGTTCTCGAACAACAACCTCGTCAACTCGTCCGAGCCGGTGAACCCCGAGATCGGGAATCGCCGAGCCCGCGCCGCCATCATGATCCTGGCCGCGCTTCCCGGACCCGTGTTCCTCTACGCCGGCGAGGAGCTCGGGCTGCCAGAGGTTCTCGACCTTCCAGAGGAGGCATTGCAGGACCCGATCTGGGAGCGCACCGGCCACACCGAACGCGGCCGTGACGGATGTCGGGTGCCGCTGCCGTGGACAGCCGATCCGTCGACGAACTACGGCTTCTCGACGGGCACGAATCCGGCGGCCCCTTGGCTTCCCCAGCCCGGCGGGTGGGGCGCGTTCGCCGCGGACGCACAGATTGGCGATCCGGATTCCATGTTCAACCTCTACCGGCGGATGCTCGCGCTTCGCCGATCGTTGACGAAGCAGACGCACGTCCAAATGGTGGAACTCGGCGACTCGATCGTGGCCTTTCGTCGGGGTGACGTCATATGTGCCGCCAACATCAGTGATACCCCGGTGGCACTCCCAGCCGGCGTTGGCGAGATTCTGGCAGGGTCCGTGCCACTTTCACTGGTGGACGGTCGACTCTCGCTCCCCGCTGACTCGGCGGTATGGTATCGCCACAGCCTTCCGGATTCGCTAGCAACCCGTGGCCTGGGCATACGCGGTGCAGGCGGCAGCGAGCTTCCCTTCGCCGAGGATTCCGATCCGGCGAATTAGCCACCGCCTCGGTACAGTTGGATGTTGTCGAAGTTCGCGACCGACGGATGCAGGAGTCCTTCCGCGAGGCCGAGGGTCAGCTCCGACGGGATCGAGCGAATGGTTGATGTCACCGGGGCCGCTATCACGGAATGCAGCTGACGGATCACCGCCGTTCGGGTCATAACTACGACCGGCCGCACCTTGTCTCCGGCGATGTCGGCAAGCCACACTTCACCGCGCCTCGGCAGCGCGTCGATGGTCGGCATCAATGCTTCACGCCGTACAACGAGGCCCAGTCGACGTCGTCTTCGAGAGCGGGGTCTCGCCTCATGCCGGCCCACGGCTCGTGCTCTTCGTTGACCGGCGTGCGAACGTACCCATCGACATGACGCAGTTCAAGTTCATCATCGATCAGTCGGCAAAGCGCCACGTCGAGAAGTTCCGAAACTGACGCCGCGTGGATGAACGATTTGGGCCCGCTCGAGCTTGTTCGAGTCGAGCGATACAGAGATCTTGCTCTTGGCCATTGCGCGACCGTACCAAGTGGAGCATGGTAAGTCCTACCAACGGTGCGACTACCCAGGTAGCGCCGTTGAAGTTCAGAGTAAAACCCTCGGACAAAGAGGTGGGTGCGGCTCGTCTGGAGTGACGTGGAAGCGCCGCTGACCGACCGTTCCCACCCCCGGGACGAGCGCGGCGGATCGGGACGCGATGTGACCACGAACGTTCGCCATATGTGACAAATCCAGTGGCCGGACCGTCAATTGGACGTTTTGCGTGACCATTCGCGCCTTGACGTCGTGCCGATCCACCGCGCTCGGGTTCCTTTCAGGACACACGAGTGCGCAACTCGTCACGAGAAGCGGCGCAGGGAACCTCCGACGTGAACGTTCGGAGGTTCACCATGTCGCCGCATCGGTGTCCGCCCGTCCGCCCGATCCGAACAGCACGTCCAAGGCCCTTCGGTGAGGTAGCCGAGGAGGACGGGCGTGCAGAGGCAGCGGGATGAGCTCGATAGTTCTCCCAGGATCCGGGTCGCTTGACCGAGCTGACGTCTTCGTGCCACCGCCTCGAGGCCTGAATCCCGCCAGAGCTCCCGGACGCGGACCCGATGGTTAAGCCAGCGCTAAGGGGCGACCAAAGACGCGTGTGGCCAGCATTGCGAACACGAGAACTGTGACCTCCGTCGCCCACGCCGCACGGCCGTGACCTAATGTTCCGCCAAAAGCTGCTGCGCGCCTGCTTAGAGGGGCGTCAGCTTCCCACCCAGAAAAGCCCATTGAAGGGAACACCACCAATGCAATCACGCACCCGCGCAACGGCCGCGCTCGCCGGCATCGCGCTGCTCGCCGGCGGCACGGCATTCGCCTCGAACGCCAGCGCTGCCACAAAGGCCAAGGCGGTCACTTGCGCCAAGGGAACAGAAATCGACTATGTCGGACCGATCACCGGCCCGAACGGCAACCTGGGAGTCAACATCTCCCGAGGCGCCGACCTGGCTATCGCCGAGTTCAACAAGGCGAACAAGGGATGCCAGATTGTCTACAAGACCCAGGACACCCAGGGCGATCCCGACCAGGCGATCCTCGTTGTCCCGAAGGTCATTTCCAACAAGAAGGTCATCGGCGTCGTCGGCCCGGCGTTCTCCGGCGAGACCGACAAGACCGGCAAGCTGTTCGCCGACGCGTTGCTCCCGAGCATCAGCCCGTCTGCCACCCGCGTGAGCTTGAGCAGCAATGGCTGGGCCACGTTCCACCGTGCCCTTGCCAACGACGGCAAGCAGGGCCCCGGCATCGCCAAGCAGATCAGCGTGCTCGGCGGCAAGAAGGTCGGCATCATTGACGACCAGAGCGACTACGGCAAGGGTCTTGCCGACATCGTGAAGTCCACCCTCGGCGCTGCGGTCGTCGCTTCCGACAGCTTCAACGACAAAGCGACCGACTTCTCGGCCGCGATCACGAAGATGAAGAGCGGCGGCGTCGACACCATCTTCTTCGGCGGTTACTACGCCCAGGCCGGCCCGCTCACCAAGGCCATCCGCGCTGCTGGCCTCACGGCCACCGTTGTCTTCGGCGACGGTGTCCTCGACCAGGGCTACATCGACGGTGCCGGCCCGGACGGCGAAGGCGCCATCATCACCTGTACCTGTGCCCCCACGGACGCGAACCCGACGTTCCTCGCCTCCTACAAGGCCAAGTTCAACGACACGCCGAAGACCTACGGTCCCGAGGCGTACGACGCGGCCAATGCGCTCCTCGACGGCATCAAAGCCGGCAAGACCACCCGCAAGGCCCTCAACGACTACCTCAAGACGTACAACAAGCAGGGCGTCACCAAGGTCCTGAAGTGGGATGCGACCGGCGAAGTCGCCGGCGAGGCCGTCTATGCCTACAAGGTCGTCAGCGGCAAGATCACGCCGCTGGGCCTTATCAAGTAACGCAGGCGAAGACCCGGTCCGACGTGCCTGCCCCGAGGCCGTCTCACTGAACCGGCGGGAGCGGTCGAACATTCGGTCCGCTCCCGCCGTCTTTTTCGAGGAGTAACAGCAAAAAATGACGAGCCTCTTCCTTTGGAAGAATTTTTGGACTCTGACCGTGACCGGGCTCACGAACGGGGCCATGTACGCCCTCGTGGCACTCGGCTACACACTCGTCTACGGCATCTTGCGCCTGATCAACTTCGCCCATTCCGAGGTGTTCCTCCTCGGCACGTTCGGTTCGATCATGGCCGCTACCTGGATCCTACGGATCCCGCAGACCCGCGATGGTAAGTACCCCTACGAGCACGGCCTTGCTCTCGTCGTCGTGCTGATCTTCCTGCTCGTGGTGGCGATGATCTGCTCGGCCGCCACCGCCCTCGTCATCGAACGCACGGCTTACCGACCATTGCGTGGTGCGGGCGACAAGGCCGGCGCCATCGGGATGTCGTTCCTAACAGCGTTTGTCGTAAGCCTCCTGTTCAGCGAGAACACGAAGGTGAACGTTGTGATCGCCGCAATCACCACATTCCCGTTGTCGATCCTGTACCTGCGCCTCTTCAAACGTGGCCGCCAAGCTCCTCGGCTTGCGTTCCTCATCTCGGCCATCGGCGCGTCCACGGCCATCTCCGAGGCGGTCGCCACGTGGGGCCCGAAGACTCGCAACCAGTACTTCCCGCCGCGTGTGCTCCAGAAGTCGGTACTTTTCCAGTTCTTCGACACCGACGTGCGTATCGACCAGCTGATCGTGTTCGTCGGCGCCCTGCTGATGATGGTCGCTCTCAGCATGTTCGTCGGCAAGACCCGCCTCGGCCGGGGCATGCGAGCCGTGGCCCAGGATCCCGAAACCGCCCGCATCATGGGTGTCAACATCGACCTCGTCATCCTCGTCACCTTCCTCCTGGGCGGACTCATGGCCGGTGGCGCCGGCATGATGTTCACGCTCGCCCGTGAACAGACCCGCTTCGACGCCGGCTTCGTGCTCGGGGTGAAGGCCTTCACGGCCGCCGTGCTCGGTGGCATCGGCAACCTGAAGGGAGCACTCATCGGCGGACTCCTGCTCGGGATGGCCGAAAACTACGGCGCCGGCGCCTTCGGCGGTCAGTGGACGGACGTGATCTCGTTCGTCGTGCTGCTCGTCGTGCTGATGTTCCGACCGACCGGTTTGCTAGGCGAAACGTTGGGACGAGCACGCGCATGAACGACACCTCCACTGTGGGCGGTCTTACCGCCTCGTTCCGCAAGATCACCTCCCGCCGCCGCAAGCAGGGCGCGTTCGGTCGCTGGTGGAACGGCCTGGCGAAGACCACACGCACCATCATCCTTGTAACCCTCGTCGCCTATCTCTACGTCCTACCGACGTACCCGCCGCCGTTCGTCAAGACGCCCGAGAGCGACTGGGCCACTGTCCTGGCGAGCGGCATGGTCATCTATGCGCTCGCCGCCCTCGGCCTGAACGTAGTGGTCGGCTGGTGCGGGCTGCTCGACCTCGGCTACGTCGGCTTCTACGCCGTCGGTGCTTACACGGCCGCCGTGCTCGGCAGCCAGCACGCGAACTTGCCGTGGCTGCTGTGCCTGCCTATCGCCGTGGTGGTGTCGATGCTGTTCGGCCTCGTGCTCGGCGCGCCGACACTGCGCCTGCGTGGCGATTACCTCGCAATCGTCACGCTCGGTTTCGGCGAGATCATTCGAATAACTGCGATCAACTCCAACTGGCTCGGTTCGACGCGTGGGATCAAGAACATCCCGGCGCCGCCCAACATCGGCCCGGTCAAGTTCAACACCTCCGACGCGCGAGGCATTTACTACCTCGGCCTGTCGATGATCCTCGTCGTCGTGTTCTTGCTGCACCGGATCGAAAGCAGCCGCGTCGGGCGGGCGTGGACGGCGATCCGCGAGGACGAGGATGCGGCCGAGATGATGGGCGTGCCGACGTTCCGCTTCAAGCTGTGGGCCTTCGCCATCGGTGCCGGAGTCGGCGGGCTGGCGGGGGTGCTGAATGCTGGTGTCTACCCGGGCTACATCAGCCCGAGCTCATTCGAGCTACGCCTGTCGATTCTGTTCCTCGCCGCCGTCGTCCTCGGTGGAACGGGCAACATGGCCGGTGCCATCCTCGGCGGTGCGCTCGTTTCGTACATGCCCGAGCGCTTCCGCAACTTCTCGGACAAGCGCTACTTCGTGTTCGGCGTGATCCTCGTGATCATGATGGTCGTCCGCCCGGAGGGGCTCATCCCGCGCCGTCGGGCCGGGCGCACCCTGCCGGCGGAAGCCATCGACCGACCGGACAGTCCCGGCCTCGCCGGGGCCGACCTCGAGGAAACGATCACCTACCGAGGGGACGTGGCCCATGGCTGAGAACGTGCTCGAAATGGACCACGTCACCATGCGCTTCGGCGGCGTGACCGCTCTCGACGACGTCCACTTTCACATCGAACGGGGCGAGATCCTCGGTCTCATCGGCCCCAACGGCGCGGGCAAGACCACCTGCTTCAACGTGATGACCGGTGTCTACGAGGCGACGCACGGTCAGGTCCGGTTCCTCGGCCAGCCGCTTGTCGGCAAGAAGCGCTACCAGATCACCAAGGCTGGCATCGCACGCACCTTCCAGAACATCCGCCTGTTCCCGGAGATGACCGCCCTCGAGAACGTCATGGTCGGCGGCGACACCCACCACCGAACGAGCGTCATCCATGCCCTCCTCCACCTCCCGTTGCACACCCGTGAGGAGCGCGAAGGCAAGGCGAGGGCGATGGAGCTGCTGGAGTTCATGGGCATCGCCGACCGTGCCGAGGACGCTGCCCGCAACCTGCCATACGGCTATCAGCGGCGCCTCGAGATCGCCCGAGCGCTGGCCACCGATCCGCAGCTCGTCTGCCTCGACGAGCCGGCCGCCGGGTTCAACCCTTCGGAGAAGCAGGAGCTGATGGGCCTCATCCGCTCGATCCGCGACAAGGGCTACACAGTGCTGCTCATCGAGCACGACATGAGCCTGGTTATGGGCGTGACAGACCGGATCGTGGTGCTCGACTTCGGCAGGAAGATCGCCGAGGGCTCGCCCCGCGAGATCCAGAACAACCAGCGGGTGATCGAGGCCTACCTCGGTGTGCCGGACGACGAAGAGCTCGAAGCCGAGCGGGCGCTGTCGTGACCGCACTGCTGGAGGTCATCGACCTCGAGGTGTTCTACGGTCGCATCCAGGCGATCAAAGGAATCTCGTTCACGGTCAACGAGGGCGAGGTGGTCACGCTCGTCGGCGCCAACGGTGCCGGCAAGACAACGACGATGAAGACGATCAGCGGCGTCCGCCCGGTCACCGCCGGCCAGGTCCTGTTCGAGGGCGTCGACATCACCACGATGCCGCCCCACAAGCGGGTCGAGCTGGGCCTCTGCCAGGCGCCGGAGGGCCGTGGCATCTTCCCCGGCATGTCCGTGCTCGAGAACCTAGACATGGGCATGTACACCCGCAAGGACCGCAAGTCGGAGGCAGCAAAGTCCGACCTCGAGCGGGTGTTCTCCCTGTTCCCCCAGCTGGCCAAACGCCGCGAACAGATCGGCGGCACGATGTCCGGCGGCGAGCAGCAGATGCTGGCCATCGGCCGCGCCTTGATGAGCCGACCGCGGGTCCTCCTGCTGGACGAGCCGTCGATGGGCCTCGCCCCGATGCTCATCAACCAGATCTTCACCATCATCAAGGAAATAAACCACCAGGGCACCACGGTGTTGTTGGTGGAGCAGAACGCCTCGAAGGCACTGAAGCTCGCCCACCGGGCCTACGTTCTCGAAACCGGCAAGGTCGTCAAGACCGGGAGCGGGGCCACGCTCTTGGACGATCCGTCGGTACGAGCCGCGTATCTGGGGACCGGGCACTGACGTAGGGCATCTGTTGTCGACGCTCCGTGGGCTAGGCACCTCTAGCGGCGAGTGGCAGCCCATACCTGCGGTGGTCGTGCGTCTGCGAGTTGTCCCGGGTCAGCGCGTGGCCGGATGCAGCACGTAGTCCGCGGTCAGTTCGTCGAGCGCCTTCAGAAGGTCGGCGTCGAGCGGCGCGTCGGCCGCGGCCACGCAGTCGGCGAGCTGTTCGGGCCGGCTGGCACCGATGATCGGCGACGTCACGGCCGGGTGGGCGAGCGTCCAGGCGACGGCCATCTGTGCCATCGAGATCCCAGCCTCTGCGGCAAGCGGACGCAGCGCTTCGACCGTTGCGAACTCGCGATCGTGCCAATAGCGGTTCTGGTAGTTCGAGGCTGCAGTGCCGAGCGTGAACCGTCCCTCGGGCGGCGGCTCCCCCGCCTTGTGCTTGCCGCTGAGGAAACCGCCGGCGAGCGGATTGAAGGGGATCACACCCACGCCGTCATCGAGGCACAGCGGATAGATCTCGCGCTCTGCGTTGCGGTACAGGAGGTTGTAGCGGGGCTGGACGCACTCGTAGCGGACGAGTCCGAGCGCCTCCGAGCGGCCGATGGCCCGGGCCAGTTGGTAAGCCATGTAGTTCGAGCAGCCGATGTGGCGGACCTTGCCGGAACGGACCAGGTCGTCCAGTGCCGACAGCGTCTCGTCCTGCGTCACCGTCGGGTCGAACGAGTGCATCTGGTAGAGGTCGACGTAGTCGGTGCCGAGCCGGCGCAGGGACGCCTCCACCGCATCGAGGATATGGCGGCGCGACGCGCCCTGCTGCCATGGCTTGCGGCCCATCGCGCCGACGCACTTGGTGGCCAGCACCACGTCGTCGCGTCGGCCCGCCCGTGCCGCCAGCCACTTCCCCACGATCTCCTCGGTCCTCCCGACCGTGCTGAGGCCGCCGCCGAGGGGGTAGACGTCGGCCGTGTCGAGGAAGTCGATGCCGGCCGCTTCGGCCGCGTCGAGGATGGCGAAGCTCGTCGGCTCATCGCACTGGAGACCGAACGTCATCGTCCCCATACACAGGCGGGAGACCCGCAGTCCGGTCCGGCCCAGTCGAATGTGCTTCACGCGTCGGACCCTACGCTGCGGGGTCGTTTTCGCCGAATCGAATCGCGCGCACATCGACAACGGAGTGCGCGCAGTTGACTCGAGAGGACGTTTCCGAAGCGCGTGCCGGTACGAACTGCGCTCGCGAAATGGTCGGTCGAGTGAGCGCAGCGGATCGGCACGGGATAGGCGCCGCGGGACAGCCAGGAATGAGCGCGGCGGACTCTCCTCGCGCCCAGGTCGGACTCATTGCGGCCTTTCGGCTGCGTCCGACACCTCGTCGGCGTGTGACGACTGCCAACCGCGCCAGGCCACCCCGACCCGATGCGCGCAACCGATCACCAGACGCACCGGAGGGGCGCCCAAACGGACGCCCCTCACGCACGGAACCGCAGGCTTCGGGTTCAGATGCCGATGCTGTACCGCGGGTGACACTGCACCGGTGCAGGCTTCGGGTTCAGATGCCGATGCGCTGCGCCAGCAGCTCGCGGTGGTACGTCGGATCGCCGAGCAGCAGCTCGGACGACTTGGCCCGCTTGAAGTACAGGTGCGCGTCGTGCTCCCAGGTGAAGCCGATGCCACCGTGGATCTGGATGTTCTCGGCGGATGCATGGAAGTACGCGTCCGAGCAGTAAGCCTTGGCCAACGAAGCGACGACGGGCAGTTCGTCGTTGTCCTCGGCGGCGGCCCAGCCGGCGTAGTACGCGGCGGACTTGGCCGACTCGACCTCGAGCAGCATGTCCGCACACTTGTGCTTGATGGCCTGGAACGAGCCGATCGGACGGCCGAACTGCACGCGCACCTTGGCGTACTCGACGCTCATCTCGAGGCACTTCTGCGCCCCACCGACCTGCTCGGCGGCCAGCGCCACGGCGGCCAGGTCGAGCATCTTGGTGAGGTACGTCCAGCCTTGGCCGTCTTCGCCGAGCAAGTCGCCGGCGACGTTGCTGAACGTCAGCTTTGCCTGCTTGCGGGTTTGGTCCATGGTCGGCAGTGAAGTCCTCGTCAGACCCTCCGCTGAGCCAGAGACGCCGAAGATGCTGACGCCCTTGTCGGTGCGAGCCGCGACGCCGATGAGGCTGGCCGTCGCGCCGTCGATGACGAACATCTTCTCGCCGTTGATGACCCAGCCGTCGCCCGACTTCGTGGCCGTGGCGGTGATGCCGTCCTCGCTCCACTTGCCGTTGGCCTCGGTGAAGGCGACGGTTGCGGTGGCACCGCCGGCGATCTGCTCGAGCGCACCCTTGGACCGGTCGTCGTTGATGGCCATGGCCAGGTTCGCGGCGAGTGCCACGGTCGAGAAGAACGGGGCGCACAGCAGCGACTTACCCATCTCCTCGAGCACGACGATGAGCTCGACGTAGCCGTAGCCGGAGCCACCCTGGGCCTCCGGAATGATGAGACCTTGAAGGCCGAGCTGTTCGGCCATGAGCTTCCAGACCGCCTCGTCGTAGCCCGACTCGGTCTCCATAAGGCGGCGGACCTCGGAGACGGGGGACTTCTCGTCGAGGAAGCGACGTACGGACTTGCGGAGCTCTTCCTGCTCCTCGCTGAAGGCGAAGTTCACTTCGGGTCCCCTTGCTGGGCTGTGACGGATCGGACGCGGAATCGGACGCGGAATCGGTGCAAACCGGACCTACGAACGGATGACGTTCTACTAGACCACTTGGTCAAGAGAAAATTCGAGCCGCGAGCCCGTAGCCTCGGAGCCATGAGCGCCCTCCACTACGCGGACACCCAGGTCGAGATCACCAAGCTCGTGGTCGGCCCCTACGACAACAACGTGTTCGTTGTTCGCTGCCGCGCTACGGGCGAAGCCGTCCTGCTCGACGCGGCCAACGAGCACGAGAAGTTGCTCGAGCTCTGCCAGGCCCTCAACGTCCGCAAGGTGCTCGAGACACACGGCCACTGGGATCACATCCAGGCCGTACCCCAGCTTCGCGACGCCGGCTACTCGGTCGCCGTCGCGGCGGCCGACGCCAAGATGCTCCCGAGCTACGACGAGATCCTCGAGGACGACTCGGTCATCCTCGTCGGAGCACTACGTCTGCATACGATTGCGACGCCAGGCCACACGCCGGGTTCCATGTGCTTCTCGATCCAAGGCTCGCCCGTGCTGCTGAGTGGCGACACGCTCTTCCCGGGCGGACCCGGCAACACCAAGCCGGCCGACGCCGACTTCGGGACCATCATCCAGTCGATCGATCGCCGCCTGTTCACGCTCGCTCCCGACACGATCGTGATGCCCGGTCACGGGAGCGACACGACCATTTCGACCGAGCGCCCACACCTGCAGGAGTGGGTCGACCGGGGCTGGTGACGGTCCTGAAATGCAGCCGTAACGTCACGCGGCTGGCCTCACCGATGCCCGGGTCAGCAGCCGGCCGTAGGATCTCCGCCCCATGAGCGTTGAACCGGGTGCCACGCTCGTCGTACGTGGGCTTACTATCGGCCACGATCCGGTGGTGCTGGCAGAAGCGATCGACCTCGTGGTTGCGCCTGGCCACGTGATCGGCCTGGTCGGGCCGAACGGTGCCGGCAAGACGACATTCCTGCGAACGCTCGCCGGCCTCGTCGCCCCGAGCGCCGGTTCGGTGAGCGCCGCGCCACCTGACGCAACAATCGGCTATCTGCCCCAAGAGGTCCAGTCCGACGCACCCGAAGGAGAGACCGTCGCCGCGTTCCTCCTGCGCCGCACCGGGGTCGGCGAGGCCG
>JAYTFI010000455.1:0-5542 GCA_043734485.1 Acidimicrobiales bacterium
GCGTACGCATCCGTGTCACTGGCACAGTGCAGGGTGTCGGATTCCGACCATATGTTCACCGCCTCGCCAGCGATTTGCAGCTCGACGGGTGGGTGGCAAACGGCACCGAGGGAGTCCTGGTCGAGATCGAGGGGCCGTCCGCGTCGGTGGATCTGTTCCTCATCCGGCTCGTCGCCTCACCGCCGCCCCTTGCGCGAATCGCCGAAATGCTGGTCGACGAGCTCGGCACCGACCATGTGGCGTCGGCGGGCCCGTCAGGTTTTCGAATCGTGGCGAGTCGCCAGGGGAGTGGTGCGGTTGCGCTGATGCCGACCGATTCTGCGACGTGCCGGGACTGTCTCCGAGAGCTGAGCGATCCTGCCGATCGCCGCTACGGGCATCCTTTCATCAACTGTACGAACTGCGGCCCGCGTTTCACCATCGTTCGCCACGTGCCGTACGACCGGGCCGCTACCACGATGGCTTCGTTCGCAATGTGCGAAGCCTGCTCGTCGGAGTACCTGGACCCGAACGACCGGCGCTTCCATGCCGAGCCCATCTGCTGTCCGGACTGCGGCCCCCGATTGCGTTTCGCCGAGGCCACCTCAGGCGAAGGTCGGGTGGTGGACGGCGACGCGGCAGCGCTCGACGCAACGGTCGACGCGCTTCGGGGGGGGAAGATCGTGGCGATCAAGGGCATTGGCGGCTATCACCTAGCGGTCGATGCGTCGAACGAGGAAGCGGTCCGACGACTCCGGAATCGGAAGCGTCGCGACGAGAAGCCGTTCGCGCTCCTGGTCGCCGATGTGGGCGCGGCCAGAGAAATGGTCGATCTCACATTGGCTGAGGAGGCGCTGCTGCTCGGCCTCGAAGCACCGATCGTGCTGGCCCGCCGTCGATCGGAGGGTGGGGGCGACGTTGTCCCGAGCGTCGCTCCGGGGAATGAATGGTTGGGGGTGATGCTGCCGTCGAGCGGACTCCAGCACCTGCTGACTCGTGCGTTTGGTCGCCCACTCGTCATGACGAGCGGCAACCGCAGCGACGAGCCGATCGCGTTCGCGGACACCGACGCATTCGAGCGGCTCGCAGGGATCGCCGATGCGTTCCTATCCCACAGTCGATCAATTCATAGGCGCGCTGATGATTCGGTGGTGCGCGTCGACGGCCGACCTTCGATCCTGCGCCGAGCTCGCGGGTACGCGCCTCGGGCGATTCCACTGCGAGGTTCGACGGCGCGACCTGGCGCAGTTCTCGCCGTTGGCGCCGAACTGAAGAGCACCGTGTGTCTGACCCGCGGTTCGGAGGCGGTGATGTCGGCGCACCTCGGCGATCTCGAACACGTCGATGTCCACCGCAGCTTCATCGAAGCGATATACGACCTGGAGTCCGTGCTCGGTGTCCGGCCCGAGCTGATCGTGCACGACCTGCATCCCGAGTACCTGTCCACGAAGTGGGCGCAGTGCCAAGAAGTCGAACTGCTCGGCGTACAGCACCACCACGCCCACATCGCGTCGTGTCTCGCGGAAAACGGTCTTGAAGGTCCCGTTGTAGGCCTTGCCTACGACGGTCACGGCTATGGACCTGACGGAACCCTGTGGGGCGGCGAGTGCCTCGTTGCCGATCTCCAGTGCTACACGCGCATCGGTCATCTCGACCTGGTCGTGTTGCCGGGCGGCGGCACGGCGATCCGTGAGCCTTGGCGGATGGCCGTTCCGTATCTTCTGCGCGCATATGAAGGCGACGTGCCCGACGATGCGGGCGTTGTTGTGCGCAACGCCGCGAGGTGGTCGGATGTGGCAGTCGTGGCAGCCCACCCGACGACGATGCGAACGAGCAGCGTCGGTCGGCTCTTCGACGCAGTTGCGGCCATTCTCGGCATCCGCGATCGGGCAACTTTTGAGGGACAGGCGGCGATCGAGCTCGAACAGGCAGCATGGCGGGCCGACCGACTTCATGTGGTGGATCAAGGCCCTTTTCCCTCCATCGATCTCATCGAGGCCGATGGCCTCCTGCGCCTCGATCCGTCACCTTTCGTGCGCTGGCTCTGCGACGCGCAGCGAGCCGGACAGCCCGTTGATGAGCTCGCATGGTGCGCACACCGGGCGCTCGCCGACGCGTCGGTCGCTCTCGCACTCGCGGCCTGCGACGCTGCAGGGTTGGCGACGGTCGCGCTCAGTGGCGGCGTCTTTCAGAACACCCTGCTGACGACCCTCGTGCGGTCTGACGTCGAAGCCAGGGACGTACGCGTCCTGACACATACTGTCGTTCCGGCCAACGACGGCGGAATCAGCCTTGGGCAGGTAGCGATCGGTCGTGCTCGCCGAAAGGACACCGTCGAATGATCGAAAGCGGTAATCCGCTCCCGCAGCTTCGGTGATTCGTCCCTGGCGACCGCGCCGTTCATCTCGGCGAGGTCGCCCCCGGGGATCACCTCGTCATCTACGTCGGCGGTGCCGGCGTCGCGCCTGCCTCGCTCGACGCCGCAGTGCGTTGGCCGCTTCCGACGCTGCCACGGACGGCCTTTCTAGTCGTGGACCACGAGAGTACCTTCCAAGGATTCATCCGTACCCATACGATCGAGGACGTGGCCTTCGTCGAAACGGCGTGCTTTACTCCGTGGGGCGGGTGTGGGAGGGCCGTCGGAGGAGGCGGAGTCCGTTGGTGATGACGACGAGGCTGGCGCCCATGTCGGCGAGCACCGCAATCCATAGCGATGCGGTGCCGGCGAGGGTGAGTGCGAAGAACACTGCTTTCACGCCGACGGCGATGGTGATGTTCTGCCAGAGGACGTGGGAGGTGTGCTGGGAGATGCGGATGGTTTCGGCGATCTTGCGGGGGTCATCGTCCATGAGCGCAACGTCCGCGGTTTCGATGGCGGTGTCGGTTCCGGCTGCGCCCATCGCGATTCCGAGTGTGGCTCTCGCGAGCGCGGGGGCGTCGTTGACGCCGTCGCCGATCATGGCCACCGGACCGGTGGTGGCGAGCTCTGCGACGATGTTGAGCTTGTCTTCGGGGAGCAGGTCGCCGCGGGCGTCGTTGATGCCGACCTGTCGGGCGACGGCTGTTGCGGTGCGCTGGTTGTCGCCGGTGAGCATCACCGTCTTGACACCGAGGGCTTTGAGATCGGCAACGGCCCGATGGGACTCGGGGCGGATGGTGTCGGCCACGGCGAGGATGCCGAGCGGGCCGTCGACGGTCATGAGGACGACTGCGGTCTTGGCCTCGTCCTCGAGCCGCCGCAGGATCGACTCGACCGCCGGCTCGCAGATGCCGGTCTCTTCGGTGAGCCGGTGGTTGCCGAGCAGGTAGTGGACCCCTCCGATCGTGCCTTGGACGCCTCTTCCGGGGATGGCCTCGAAGTCTTCGACGGTGTCGAGGGGACCGGTATGTGCACTCACGATCGCGTGGGCGACGGGATGTTCGGAGCGGCTGTCGAGCGACGCGGCGATGCGCAGGATGGTGTCGCGGTCGAGTGTTCCGGTCGATTCGAGGTCGGTCAGCGCGGGTTTGCCGTGGGTGAGCGTTCCGGTCTTGTCGAGCGCGATGGTGCGGATTCGGCGGGCCTGTTCGAGATGGACGCCGCCTTTGATGAGGATGCCTCGCCGCGCTGCCCCGCCGAGTCCGGACACGACGGTGACGGGGGTGGAGATGACGAGCGCGCACGGGCAGGCGAGTACGAGCAGCACGAGGGATTTGTAGAGCCATTCGTGCCAGCGGCCGTTGCCGAGGAGCGGGGGGCCGACGGCGACGCCGATTGCGAGGATGAACACGAGTGGGGTGTAGATGGAGGCGAAGCGGTCGACGAAGCGTTGTGCTGGTGCCTTCTCCGATTGGGCTTCCTGGATGGAGCGGGCGATGCGGTCGAGTGTGCCTTCGCCCTTGGCCGCGGTGACGGTGATCTCAAGGGTTCCGCGCTCGTTGATCGTGCCAGCGAACACCGTGGAGCCGGGTTCTTTCGTGACCGGGATGGACTCCCCGGTGATGGGGGACTGGTTGACGCTGGAGGTGCCGGAGGAAACGGTGCCGTCGAGTGCGATCCGCTCACCCGGACGTACGAGCAGCGTGGCGCCGGTGGGGACGTCACCGGCCGGTGTCTCGACCCAGGTTCCGTCGGCCGCGCGCATGTGGGCGGTCTCGGGTGCCAGTGCGACGAGGGAACGGATGGCGTTACGTGCTCGTTCAAGGCTGAGGGCCTCAATCAGCTCGGCCACGCCGAAGAGCCAGATCACCACGGCCGCCTCGGGCCATTGCCCGATCGCGACCGCGCCGACGACGGCAACCGACATCAGCAGGTTCATCGTCAGGCGCCGGGTACGCAGCGCCTGGAAACCTTTGCGGAGCGTCTCGCGTCCGCCGAGCGCGATCGCCGCTGCGGCCATCACCGCGACGAGCACCGATCGTTCCTGGGCACCGGCGATCACGACCGCTTCGGAACCCACTGCGAGCACTCCGGCGATTGCGGTCATTGCGAGTGTTCGCTTCGAGAGGCCACGATCATCGGCTGTGCCCGGGGTGGCTTCGACCAGGCGTGGGCGCATGCCGAGGGCGCGTATCGCGGCCTCGATGGGCGCGGGGTCCGCCATGTCATGGCCGACACGGACCTGTCGTGCAACAAGGTTGAACTCGAGGGACCGGACACCATCAAGCGGTGTCAGCACGCCGCGCAGGTCGTTCTCCTCGGTCGCGCAGTCGAGCTCTTCGACCCGGTAGACGGTCATCGACGCTCCCGAGCGCTTTCGCCTGGTGCCCGTAACTGCGGCTCCTTCTGGACGGGTGGTCAGATCCGGGGCCGCGCAGCAGTCGTCCGCGACAACCGGCAGCTCTGGGTCCGCGCCGAGAGCGACGTCTCGAGGAGCGTGCGAATGTTCGTGATCATGGAGTTCAGCTTCCACGGCGGGCTCCTCGTGCCGGAGCGGCATACGGTTGCGGCCGTTTCGTCGTCGGTACCTCGCGGGCAGGCGATGCCGTCGTGGCGTGGCCGACATGATCGGCCGAGAGGTCGAGCAGCATCCGAACGTGCGCGTCGGCCAGCCGGTAGTGGATGCGCCGCCCGTCGCGTCTGGTGCGCACCACGTCCGCGGCCCGCAACAGGCGCATAGCCTGGGACACGACGTTCTCGCCAACGCCGACGACCTCAGCCAAGTCGCACACGCACAACTCACCACCGAGGAGGAGCGCGTGGAGAATGGCAACACGCGTCGGATCGCCCAAGAGTCGGAACAGCTCCGCGGTCTCGACGTGCGCTTCCCGGTCAGGCAGTCGCTGCCGCAAGCCATCCAGAGAAATCGGTGAGGGGGCCTCACAGCGCGACACGCACGCATCGAGGCCGACAACCGGAACAGGAACTCCTCTTGCAGTCATTCGGCAAGCATATCTGCAAAGCTGTACAGGTATACAGCAGAACCTCCTTGATGGCATCCTCGCCGATGCCATCTCCATCCCCGCTGCGATTTACGCAGTCACTGCCCGCACCGTTCACTTGACGGTGATGAGTTGGTGCATTCCCATGACGAAGTGGGCGTGTCCACTTCCCATGGTTGCGTTTGATTCGGTGTTCATCATG
>JAYTFI010000456.1:0-2457 GCA_043734485.1 Acidimicrobiales bacterium
TACCAGCATGTCCGCCGGTCGTGAGCGACGTACCGATGGCGATGCCGACACAGCGGATGCCTTCCAGCACCAGGTGCGAAGTGAGCAGATCGGCGCCGATGGCGATGCGCATGAGCACGTCGCCGTCGGGCGAATCGCAGGCGAGGTGTCCCAGCTCGATCAAGGCGGTCGCCGCTCGGGCCTGATGCGAAGCGACGTGAACCTCGACGTGGATGCCCTCCACCGACCCGACCGCCTTCGCCATCTGGGTTGGGAATGCCACCACATCGGCCGTCTCCGGAGCGTGAGGTTCAGGCACCTCGTGTTGATCTGACACGTTGCGTGGCATCGACCCCTCCAATGGCACAATCAACCACTCAAAGTGGTGAAAAGGGGCACGAGTTGGTCAGCCCGTCTCGATCACGACGAACGCTTCGGCCAGCGACCCCTCGGGGAGCCCGCCCGTGGCGGCCAGCGCAGCGTTCCAGCTCCGCACCCGGACCCGCATTCCCTCAGGGTCGCTGTGCTGGCTCTCGTGGCGCAGAAGTGCTGCGATCTTGCGGTCGAACTGCTGGGTCGTGTCGACGAAGCGATCCGGTGCCTGCGCCGACATGACCCAGACCTGGCGGACGGTGTGGGGCTCGAAACCTTCATCCAGGAGTTCTGTGAAGACGAAGGGGTTGCGCGAATCGGGGTAGACGGCGCAGATCGCCGCCTCGCCAGCGGCGAGGTGGTCGGGATGGCTGCCGTAGACGCTGCGGAAGTCGCGCTGCGGTGACTGGGTGACGACCACGTCGGGTCGCCAGCGGCGGACCTCACGGCTGATGTCGCGGCGCAGATCGAGTGAGACCTCGAGGCGACCGTCGGGGTAGCCGAGGAAGCGGACCTCATCGACGCCGAGCTCCTTCGCTGCGGCGATCTGCTCGGTTCGGCGGATCCCGGCAATGTTGCCCCGGGGAACCGAGGGGTCGAAACCACCGGCATCGCCGTCCGTCACGATGCAGTACGCAACTTCGACGCCGGCATCGGTCCAGTTGGCCACGGTGCCCGCAGCGCCGAAGTCGACGTCGTCGGGGTGGGCGGTGACGACGAGCACTCGCTTGGTCTGATCTGCAGCCATCTGACCCACGCTACCGGTGCATCAACGGCTATTCGGGTGAATCGAGCTGCCCGTGGTCTCTCAGCTCGGCGGGACTCGCTGCACTGGCTGACTCACGACGCCGACCTCGTGGTAACGGCTCGTACGACGGTTGAACGTGATTGTCAGCACAGCGCCCGATCGCTGGAACCGACCGTCCTGGTACTCGGGTGTCCAGGCTCGACGAATGAGCGCGTCGTTGTCCGAGCAGTCGGCTGCGGTGGTCTCGAAGTCGGCTGTTACCAGTTGGCTGCCGACGGCAAGATAGGCCGCGCTTATGGTGTTGCAACCGTCATCGACCTGAACCTGCGTAGGCCCGAAGGCGATCGAGGGCGCGCGGTGGGCCTCGGCGACGCTGTCCAACACCCACCCCGTATCGGCCAACGCGCCGGCCGCACGTACGAGCTCGACGCGCTGCTTTCCGTGGGCAATGATCAATCTGGTCGTCGATCTCGTCGGCTTTGCCGGCGTGATGGAACGTGTGCCGCTGAGGACGTCCGTGAGCAGTGCCGACTCGGAGGTGCAGCGCGTCGGCGGTATCGGTGGCGTTTCGAACCGGATTCGCCCCGCATCGATCACGAAGTCGCTGCGTTTGGCGTGGCAGCCGTCGAAGAGCAGCATCCAGTTCGAGCCGAGCATGGTTCCCCCGTCCAGGTTCACCATGAAGTTGGGCGGTATGCGACGCTGTTCGCCCGCGTCGATGAGGCGAGCCACGCGCCAAACCGTGCCTCGCAGCGCCGACGCGCTGGTGCCGTAGTCCGGCGTTCCGGCCGGCAGCAGCACGCTTCGCTCGGTCGATCCGGTCGTTGTCTGCCCCGCCGCCTGTCCAAGTGGCGTCGGCCATGCGACAACGACAGTGACCACTACTCCAACGACTACTGCGACGACGACGGCAAGACCCCACCCGAACGAGCGTGTTCGACGAACCATGTCGAAGTCTTGCACTTCACTGAGAAGAGCCGACGGGCATCGGCCTTCCGTCAGCGCACTGCGGACAGCACAGCCTTCACACGCTCGGCCGCGACACGCAGCATCGCCGGATCGAGCGTCGAGTAGGAGAAGCGGGCGGCAGAGGTCGGCAGGCGGTCGATGGTGAACGCGCCGCCGGGCACGAAGGCCACCCCCGCCTCGGTGCCCTTGACCAGAAGTGCATCCGCGTCCGCGACGTCCGTGAAGCGGGCCCACAGGAGTACTGCACCACTTCAGGTCCGAACTCGTCGAGGAGACGGTCGGCCTCTCGCCGGAGGTCCGCGAGCGGGAACGACTCGGGGCTGGGTAGCCCACCGGCCAGGGAGAGTACGGCCTTCGACTCGGTGAGCTTCAGCAGGTCGCGGATCGCG
>JAYTFI010000457.1:0-3993 GCA_043734485.1 Acidimicrobiales bacterium
TCGGCGCCGATCTGCTCACTTCGCACCTGGTGCTGGAAGGCATCCGCTGTGTCGGCATCGCCATCGGTACGTCGCTCACGACCGGCGGACATGCTGGTAGCGCCGAGTTCGCCGTCGCTGAATCGAGTGCCACATCGGCGGTGGTGATCGACCACGAAGGGAACCGCTCAGCCGTGGCAACGAGTTGGGAACGAGACGACGAGGGACCCCGTACGGCCCTCACGGTCCGGTCCGACTCCGCCGTTGGCTGCCTCACGCTGGCCCGCCAGGCCCGTGAACGCCCGGGCGGCCTCCCCGGGCTCTTCTCCACGGCTGACGCCGACGGCTGGTTCATCTACCCCGATGGTCGCATCGAGAACTGCGTCTGAGTTGGCAATGCACAGCCGCGACACCGAGATCGTCGAAGTGGTCGCCTGTCGACCGTTCGATCGACCTCGGCGTGCGCCCGCCTGCGCGGCCCGCCGCAGTAGGGACGCTCAGTTTCGCGGCACGTCGAGCCACGGCTTCGCCTTGTCAACCCGGACATCGCCCGGCAGACCGAGCACCCTCTCGCCGAGGATGTTGCGCATGACCTCGGACGTGCCGCCCTCGATGGAGTTGGCGCGGCTGCGCAGGAACGAGCGCTGGAGCGTGCCGGCGAACATCCCGACCTCGTCGGGGCGTCGCATCGCGTAGTCGCCGTACAGCATGGCGTCGGCACCCATGAGGTTCATGCCGAACTCGAGGATCTTCTGGTTCAGTTCGGCGAAGGCCAGCTTGCCCGTGGAACCCTCGGGCCCGGGTGTGCCGACCTTACGGTTGGAGGCGGCGCGGATGTTCGTGAGGCGGGCGGCCTCGGCTGCGCACCACAGCTTCATCATCTCGTCCTTGATGGCCGCGTCGTCGTGGCCGTACTGCTTGTAGAGCTTGACGATCTGCCCGATCGGACCGCTGCCGCGGGGCGCCACAGCACCGCCGATCGACACACGCTCGTTCATCAGGGTGGTGAGTGACACCCGCCAGCCGTCGCCGACCTCGCCCATGCGCTCGGAGTCGGGGATGCGCACGTCGGTGAAGTACACCTCGTTGAACTCGGCATCGCCGGTCATCTGGCGCAGCGGCCGGACCTCCACACCGGTGGCGTGCATGTCGACGACGAAGTACGACAGGCCTTTGTGCTTCTCGGCCTGTGGGTCGGTACGGGCCACGAGCATGCCCCAGCGCGACACGTGGGCCAGCGTCGTCCAGACCTTCTGGCCGTTGACGATCCACTCGTCGCCGTCACGTACTGCTCGGCTCGACAACCCGGCGACATCCGAGCCGGCGCCCGGCTCGCTGAAGAGCTGACACCAGATCTCCTCCCCGGTGAACATCGGCCGGAGGTAGCGCTTCTTCTGGTCGTCCGAGCCCCACGTGACAACGGTCGGCGCACCCATGCCGTGGCCGATCGGGTTCTTCATGGCCGAGAACGGGCCGCCCGCGTCGCGGATGCGCTCGTTGATGGTGCCCTGGTGTTTCGGGGTCAGACCGAGGCCGCCGAAGCCGACCGGGAAGTGGACCCACGCGAGTCCCTTGTCGTATTGGGCGCCGAGGAAGGCGAGCTCAGACGTGTTCGCGGGCGGGAATTCCGCCATCAGCTCGGCCGTCAGCGTGTCGACTAGCTGGGCATCGGAATCGATTGATGGTGCGGTGTCAACGCTCATGGGGGCCTCCTCGTGACCGGCGGACCGTGGCTCCGCCGTTTCTTGACCGCACGGTCTAGTTCTTGCGCGAGCCGCGCGAGAAATCCGCCCAGCCGAGCCATTCACCGTGCGGTCCGACCTGGCAGTCCGCGTCGGGCCATCAGCTCAGCTCAGCCGAACGTGAAGTTCGGCGGCCGCTTCTCAAGGAACGCCCGCATCGCCTCGGGGTGGTCAGCGGTCTGGCTGAGCATGATCTGCGTGCGGTTCTCGAGGTCGATGCCGGCCTGCAGGCTGGGCGTCTCGAGCTGACTCCACATCACCTCCTTGGTCATCCACACGCCCATCGGACTGTTCGCGGCGATCCGCCGAGCGGTTGCGATGGCCGCCTCGACGACCGTGCCGTCGGGCACGACCTGGAACACGAGCCCGATCCGATCGGCTTCCTCGGCGTCGATGATCCGCCCGGTCAACAGCAGCTCGAACGCCTTCGATGCGCCGATGAGGCGCGGCAGCATCCAGCTCACGCCGATGTCACATCCAGACAGGCCGATGCGGACGAAGGCGACATTGAACTTGGCCGATGTTGCCGCAATACGGATGTCGCTGGCCAGGGCGAGGGCAAGACCTCCACCCGCTGCAGGCCCGTTCACGGCTGCGATCACCGGCTTCGACAGCCCGCGCATCTGCGTCGTGAGGCGGGCGATGTGCTGCTGCACGCGCATCCCGCTCGGGACGCGCCCGAGCTTCTCGCTGCCGGGGAGATGTCCGTAGCCGGTCAGATCGAGGCCGGAGCAGAATCCCCGGCCGTCGCCGGTGAGGATCACGCTCCGCACGTCCGAGTCGGCGTTCACCTCGTCCAGCGCCTGGTGGAGATCCTCGACGAGCTCCGCAGTCATGGCGTTGAGCTTGCTCGGCCGGCTCAGCGTGATGATCGCGATCGTGCCTTCGTCTTCGCGGCGGACGTTGAGTGTTCCGTATTCGGCCATGGCCGTAGTGGACACGAAGGTGCCGAGTCGGCACCAATCGAGTCGCGCGCCGGCGCCGGATTCGATGATGAACCGGCCGCGCCATTGTGATCAGTCAGTCACCAGATCGACGCACAAAGTCACCAAGTGTGATGACCGCAATTGAGCCGATCGACCCCATTCTCCGTAGGCCGTATTCACCTGGCGTGCCGCCGGGTTCCCTTCGCAGGCCGCTGAAGAACCGGAGTTCCCCGCCGTGGCTACAACCGCAGAGATCGAATCCGCTCACCTCCTGCGCCGCACCGGCTTCGGCGCGTCCACCGCCGATGTCGCTTCTCTGGCACCGCTCAGCCGCGACCAGCGGGTCGACTGGGTGCTCGACATCTCCGCCAACCCACCGCTGCAGATCCCGGACTTCGTACTTTCCAACGGTGGGCCGGACATCGACGAGTACCAGAGCTTTGTCACCATGCGGCGATGGTGGCTCGACCGGATGGCGAGCATCCCGCGGCCGTTCCACGAGAAGCTGACGTTCTTCTGGCACGGCCATTTCGCCACGTCGTTCTGGAAGCTCAACGACATGCGTTCGATGATGGAGCAGAACGCCGTGTTGCGGACAAATGCGTTCGGGTCCTTCGAGACGCTTGCACAGGCAATCGCCGTCGGTCCGGCGATGTTGCTGTACCTCGACAACGCCTCGAACTACCGCGGCCATCCGAACGAGAACTTCGCCCGCGAGGACATGGAGCTGTTCACGCTCGGCGTGGACAACGGCTATACGCAGGCCGACGTCGTAGGTGTCGCCCGGGCGTGGACCGGACACAACCTCCAGTGGTCGTCGTCCGGGCCACCGATCTACCAGTTCTACCCGGGCAACCACGACACCGGACTGAAGTCGCTCTTCGGATTGGCGGCCCGTAACTGGAACGGGCCCGACGTGATCACCGAGATGGTGAACGGCTCGCTGAAACCGCGCACTGCGATGCACATCGCCCGAAAGCTCTGGAGCCTCCTCGGTGCTCCCCGCCCGCAGGACGCCACGATCCAGCCGTTTGCGGACGCGTTCGCAGTTTCCGGCATGAACATCACTGCGCTCGTGCGTTCGATCCTCACGAGCGACGTCTTCTACGCCGAGCCGACTCGCCACGGCCTCGTACGAACGCCTGTGGACTGGGGTGTGTCGCTGCTGCGCGCCACCGGCGTGCGGTGCGCGGCAACGGACATCGACTACGCGCTCACCGACCTGGGCCAGGGCCTGTTCGAACCCCCGACCGTCGCCGGCTGGAAGGCGAACGACATCTGGATCAGCGAGAACGGGGCGTGGCAGAAGGCCAGTACAGCCGCCCGAGTGGCCGACGTCGCGGTCG
>JAYTFI010000458.1:0-3166 GCA_043734485.1 Acidimicrobiales bacterium
GCAGGAACGGTTCGGTCACTCAACGATCTCGATCACCCTCGGCATGTACAGCCACGTGTCGCCGACGCTCCACGACGACGCAGCCGAGACGATCGCGCGGCTGGTGCTTTAGACGGTCGCCGAGTCTCAGTCGGGCCGACGACCGAGATTAAGCAGTCCCATTTCGCGAGTTTTACTCTGGTGTCCAGAGAGCCGGTAGAGTAAAAGTCGATGAAAGTCCCCGACTGGGTCCAGACGGCGGTGGCTGCCGTGATCGGCGGCTCGCCGGCCCACAGCCTCGAATCAGATCGCCTCGACTTCAAACAGCTAAATCGGGACCAGGGCAAGGCTCTTACCGATCTCGCAGAAGCGGCCATGTGCTTCGCCAACGCGTCTGGCGGCCATCTTGTCGTCGGGGTGGCCGACAAGCCGGGCGGTCGAATCGCCCTGAAGGGGTGCTACGCAGACCTGTCCGATGTTCGAAAGGGAATTTTCGAGCGAACCAGCCCGAGCCTGGTGGTCGACGCGAGCGAGTACCACCACACCGATGCGCCAGGCGTCAGGCTCGTTGTGATCTCCGTACCGCAGGGCACGCAGGTGTACTCCGTCGTCGGACGAGTGACCATCCGGATGGGGACGGACTGCAAGGCGCTCAGTCCCGCTGAGGTCCACCGTCTCTACAGCTCGCGGCTGAGCCTCGACCTCTCGGCAGAGCTGACGGAACTGGACGAAAGGGACCTGTCTGCGTCGTCCGTCGAGATCGCCCGCCGGCGCCTGCGGGCCATGCCGGAGGGTGGACGCGAAATTGCTGACCTCCCGCTGCCAGAGTGGCTTCGGAACCTCAAGCTCGTCGACCAGTCGGGACGACTACGACGTGCCGGAGCCTTGTTGCTGGCTTCCCCGCCGGCCGACTCGGAAGCGAGCGTCGTCTACGTCCACCGGCTGCGATCGTCGGCGGAACCTGACTATTCGGTGCGCCTCAACGGAACTCTGCTCGAAGTCGCTGAGCGAACGATCGAGCTGATTCGTGCTCGGCGCCACGAACGCAATCTTCTGCTCCCAAGTGGTCAACAGATTACCGTCGCAGACTTCCCCGAACCAGCTGTACGCGAAGCCATTGCCAACGCCCTCGTCCACCGCGACTACCGGCTCGGTGGATCGGTGTTCATCGACCACAACGACCAGCAGCTCACGGTGACCTCCCCAGGAGGTTTCCTTACTGGCGTCACGCCCGACAACGTCTTGACAGGCGAGCCTCGAGCTCGAAACCCGCTGCTTGCCGAAGCGGCCCGGAACCTTCGACTGGGTGAACGTCTCGGTGTCGGTGTCGACCGCATGTATCGCGCCATGATCTCGGCTGGAGGTGATCCGCCGACGTTCGAGGACCTCGAGGCCTCAGTCCGCGTTCGCCTCACCGCCGCCCGCGACCCTGACATCGCCAAATTCGTCGCACAACTCCCAGTGTCACCGAACGACGAGCATGAGACAGACGTACTCATAGTTCTTCACGAGTTGTGCCGGCGGCGAACGATCTCGGCTGGGACACTCATGCCCGTGTCGCAGCGGCGACTCGAAGAGGCCCAACTTGTTCTCGAACGTATGGCGAACGCCCCCCTAGACTTACTCGAACCGACGCGACGCACTGCGAGTCGAGCTCTCCCGACTTACCGCCTGCGAGACCTCGCGCTCGCGCAGCTCGGCGGCGCAGTTCGTTACCATCGACGATCGGGCGATGACATCGACCGGAAGGTCTTAGCGCATGTGGCCGAGTACGAGCGGGTCACCAATGCAACCGTGCGGAACTTGCTGGATGTGAGCGTGACGCGGGCTTCTGCGGTTCTACGAGATCTAGTTGACCGGGGGCTGCTTGTAAAGACCTCCACACAACAACGCGGGAGCGCTGTCGAATACGGCCCGGGGCCGGACTTCCCGGGAGCGCAACCCCTGCCCCGAGTAAATCGCCGAAGGTCACAGCCGAGGGCAGCCCAGGAGAGCAGGGGTCGTCTCTTTGACGAATGAGCAGCCATTTTGAAGGACTCACCCGCGGACGGGTTGCAAAACACCTGCGCGCAGGTCCGAAGTTCCGCAAGCCTCAGGCTGGTTGACTTACCTTCGGACTTGCGAACTTGCGCTGCCCGCACCTGCCGTAGAAGTCGGCAACCGCGAAGAGTCGTTGCTGGAGCGGCCTACGGCGCTGAGCGCGGCGATTTCCAGCCCGAAACGGAATTGGTTTCGACATCGTCGGACCTGACCCACCCGAATGAGCGTCACGACGCTCGTCGATTGCAGCGTCAACTGGGGAGCGGGGGCGAAACGCCGTCGAACGGAACTGGTTCCGGACATGGACGCAGAATGTTTCCGGTTCAAGCACACCAGCCCGATTCGGATGTGTCCGTTCGGGTGCCGGTAGAAGACGGGTAGAAGCCCGCCGTTTCAGCGCCTCCGCCAGCAGTGCTGACCAGCCACAGCACGGTGGAGCTAACGCTCCAGCTCTTGAACTTTGCGCCGTCCGACGAGCCGGTGCCACGTCCTCGTACGTCACCCTCGTATGTAAGCAACCTTGCATGACCATTCACCTTATCAAAGAGATCGGTCGATTTATTTGACAGACGGCTACCGGCAGGACACACTGGCCCGGTGCGCCCCGAGGACTTCCCGGTCAACCCGCGAGGCGAGGTGCGCCGCGTCGTTGGTGGTGGTGGTGGACACTGGGCATTCTTTCCCGCCCCACTTCCCCGAGAGATCGAATACACGGGCGAGCTCGTGCGATTGCTCGACACTGCCACGGGCGCTCTGCACCGACTCGGTGGCGTAGGCCGGCTGCTACCGAACCCGCACCTCCTCATCTCCCCGTACGTTCGCATCGAGGCGGTCCTCAGTTCGCGGATCGAAGGTACGCAGTCCGATGTCGCCGACCTTCTTCGATTCGAGGCCGGCGATGAGGCGAGCGTCGCGGAACTTCGCGACGACGTCGGTGAGGTGCACAACTACATCACCGCGTTCGACCACGGAATCGATCGCCTCCGCGCAGGGTTCCCGCTCAGTCTTCGGATGCTCCGTGAAGTCCACGAGCGACTGATGAGCGGTGCCCGCGGTCGTCACGCCGCACCGGGCGAGTTCCGGCGAAGCCAGAATTGGATTGGAGGATCGTCACCGTCCGACGCTTCGTTCGTGCCTCCCCCACCCG
>JAYTFI010000459.1:0-7355 GCA_043734485.1 Acidimicrobiales bacterium
TCCGCGCTCTGTCGCAGGATCTGGTCCTCGAGGTGACGCAGGGCCTGGCTCGGTTCGAGCCCGAGATCTTCTGCGAGGGTCCGCCGCACTTCAGCGAACGCGCGCAATGCGTCGGCCTGACGGTCGCAACGGTAGAGGGCGAGCATCTGCTGCGCTCGCAAGCGCTCTCGGAGCGGGTTGGCGGACACCAACGCGTCCAGTTCTGCTACCAGGCGGTGGTGGAGGCCGAGGGCGAGCTCACTCTCGATGCAGGTCTCGTACGCACTCAGGCGCAGTTCGTCGAGGCGGGCGATCTCGGGTCCGGCAAACGACGCAAAGGCCAGGTCGACGAGCGCGGCACCTCGCCAGAGCCCGAGCGCGTCGCGCAGACGGGTCGCCGCATGCCGATGATCGAGCGACGCGGAGGCCGCGGCACCCTCGGCCACGAGCGTTTCGAAGCGCAGCGCGTCCACCGAATCCGGATCGATTGCAAGCAGGTAGCCCGGCTTGCGGTGGACCACCCGACGCGCACGGCTCCCGACATCGGTCCCGGCGTCGGTCTGGGCGTCGGTCTCGACCAGGCGCCGCAACATGGAGATGTAGCTGTGGAGAGTGGCCGTCGCTCCAGCGGGCACCGATTCCCCCCACAGACCGTCGATGAGTCGATCCGCGGAAAGCACAGTATTGGGCTGCAGGGCGAGCATTGCGAGCAGGGCGCCGACCTTTGCCCGGGCCACGACTACCGACGAACCGGCGATGACCACTTCCAGGCCGCCGAGCATTCGCACCTCGATGCCACCCGGCGGGAGCGAAGGGGTCACTTCGCTCCTCTGCTTCCCTCGCTGCACCGACTCAGGTTACCGCCCGGTCAAATCCTTGCCCTGCGTCCGATCCTCGCCGATGTAGTCCCGGTGGGGGTCTACATTCGCGAGATGAGATCGATAGCCACGATCGGCCTGGGCTGAGATGGCGGGGCCTGTCGAACAGACCGGCGTCATCGTCTCCTGCCCCCGCTGCGGCACCGAGGTCCTTCAGAAGTCCATGATCCCCCTCGGGGTGATCGATTCCGTCATCAGCTATGTCTGCGTGCCGTGCGCGCGAACGATGACGGCGACCGGCCCGCCTCCCCTCGCCGCTGTGGCGTTCGCGGAGCCGGCGCTCTCATGAAGCTGCGTGTGGTCGCAGTAGTGGTCGCGGCGGCGTCCAGTCTGAGCGCGTGCTCGATAGCGCCGCAATCCGATCGGCGTTGGGTGTCGAACTCCCATGAGCGCATGTTCACCCGGATCCCCAAATCGTGGAAGACCTTCGAGATCAACCCGTACAAGGTCGATCGTGAGCGCCTCACGCCGCTGGCCCGGAACACCTCCCGGTGGTCGCTGATCATGGACAGCGCCCCGAAGGCCACGCTCGCCGCAAGCAGGAAGCATCTTGCCGCTGCGCTACCTACGCATCTGGTGGCCGAGATGTCGGTCCGACCGCTGCCGAGCGACTGGGCCACAGGCGATTCGAGCCAGCTGCGTGAAGACGTCAGCCCGTCGCTGCTGCGTCAGTACTCGCTGTTCGAGACCGTTCCGAGCGCCAAGATCGTGGACCCGGTGAAGAGCTTTCTCAACGGCGATCCCAGTGTCGAAGTAGTCGTGAACAGTGAACTGGCGAAGAAGAACGGCCTCCGCGGCTCGCATATCCGGTACAACTTCGAGGTCGAGCCGAACAAATGGATCACCATTGATCAGAACATTCTCGTCGACCGGGCGACGAGCAAGCTCTATCGCTTGATCATGAAATGTGAATCGTTGTGTTTCAAGCGTGACTACAACGAAGTGAAGCGAATCAGCGAATCCTGGACGGTACGGAAATGAGCTCGACGATGATGGCAAGCCCGCAGATGGTCGTTCCCCACATCCCGCCGCCGGACGACCGGACGCCGAAGACACGCCGCAAGATGATGTTCTACGACCGCATCAAGGTGCTCCTTGTGCTTTCGATCATCCTCGGATTCCTCATTGCGAAGTACCACGCCGAGATCCCGATCATCTCGTGGGGCGAGGCGGCACGGAACCAGATCGCGGCGAAGACCTGGATCCTCACGCTGATGGGTGTCGAAGCCGTCCGCCAACTTCACTATCTGGCCAGCGAGCGCTCCAAGGGCTGGAACAAGTTCTGGAGCCACACCATCTTCGGTGGCTGGGACCGCTTCTGGGGGCGCCGCAACCCGTGGCTGCGCTACCGGATGGCGCGCATCGTCAAGGGTCTCATCTGGTTCTCGATCGGCATCGTCGCGTTGGCCGGTCTCTGGGGCAAGGACATCTTCGAGACGGTCGTCGATGCACCGCTGCGGGTGTACAACGCGCTCGTCGGCCAGGCCTCCGGCCTGCCGTTCATCATCACCATCGCAATGACGCTCTCCTTTGCCATCCTGCAGTTCGTGGCCATCTTCTGGTTCATGTCCCGGGGCGGCGTGGACACGTATCTGCCCGACGAGGTCGACACCCGGTTCGCCGATGTGTGGGGCCAGGACAAGGTGGTCGAGAAGGTTCGCGAGAACATCGACTTCCTCGAGAAGCCAGAAGAGATCGAGGCCCGCGGCGGCCACGTACCGAGCGGCATCCTGCTGTGGGGCCCTCCGGGCACGGGCAAGACGCTCCTCGCCAAGGCCGTGGCCGGTGAGACCGGCCGCCCTTTCGTGTTCGTCGACCCCGGCGCGTTCCAGGCCATGTTCATGGGCGTCGGCATCATGAAGGTCAAGGCACTCTTCAAGAAGCTCCGCAAGCTCGCACTCCGCCACGGCGGCGTGATCGTGTTCTTCGATGAGGCCGACTCGCTGGGGAACCGCGGCATCGCCGTGACCGGTCCCAACGGCAAGACGGCCGGCTTCGCAGACGTCCAATATGGCTGCAACGGCCTGCACTACATGTCGCCATCGACCGCGCGAGAAGTGGCCACCGACCTGTGGGGACAGGCCCGGGCGGCTGAGGAATCGTCACCGGCCGAGGCTGCTCCTCGGGGTGGAATTGCGCAGATCATGATGGGCGGTATGGGTGGAGGCGGTGGCGGAATGGGAACACTCCAGGCCCTGCTCACCGAGATCAGCGGTCTCGACAAGCCTCGGGGATTCATGTCCCGCCGCCTGCGGTCCTACATGACCATGCCGGCGAAGAAGCCACCGAAGTACCGAATCCTCATCATGATGGCCACGAACGCGCCCGACGCGCTCGACGAGGCACTGCTGCGTCCGGGTCGGCTCGACCGTCAGTACAAGGTCGATTTCCCGACGCTCAAGGGCCGTATCAAGACCTACGAGGGCTACTTCAACAAGATCAGGCACTCCCTTACCCAGGAGCAGGTCGACCGGCTGGCGCTCATGTCGCCAAATGCCAGCGGCGCGACCATCAAGGACATCGTCAACGAGTCGCTCATCGTCGCCATGCGCGCCGGGCGCGACGTCGTCACCTGGCCCGACGTGCTGAATGCAAAGGGCCAGAAGACCCATGGCATGCCCGACGACGTCCATCCGATGTCGCTCGAACGCCACTCGGTGGCCATCCACGAGGCCGGCCACGCAGTCGCGATGTACCGGTTGCTCAAGCGGTTCACGATCGACGTCGCGACGATCGAACCGCGTGGGGCGGTCGGCGGATTCGTGAGCTGGGTCCCACTCGAAGAGCCGGCGTTCGCCTGGCGCAGCGAGAAGGAGCACGACGTGATGATCTCGCTCGCCTCGCTCGCCGCCGAACGCCATTTCTTCGGTGGCGACAACAGCGTCGGTGTCGGCGGCGACCTGGGCTCGGGCACCTCCGTCGTGCGCACGATGGAGGGTCGCCATGCCATGGGCACCACCATCACCTCCTTCACCGAGCTGACCGCCGGTGACCCGACGAAGGCGGCCTTCGACGAACGCGTCGAGGCCCGGCTGCAGGAACTGTTCGCCCGCACGGTCACGCTCATCGAACACGAGGAGCGCAACGTCATGGCCATCGCCCATGCGCTCGAGCGGTATCACACGATCACGGGCGAGGACATCGACGCGATCTTCAAAGGCACCAAGGGACCGATTGTCGACGGTACGTGGTACCAGTCGCCCGAGTTCGCCTTCGTCTACAAGCGGTTCCACGCCGAGGCGCTCCGCGCACACATCGATCAAGGCCGGCTAGAGCTCTCGCTGCCGCTTCCCGGGTCGCTCGTCGTCATGGACCAGAGCGGATCGATCCGCCCGTGGGAGGTATCGGATGCGACAGTTGCATCGGTCACGAGCCTTCCGGGAGCCGTCGCCGAACTTCCCGCCGCCGACGACCCGTGGCGGCGCCCGACCTCGTAGGTAGGGCAGCGGAAGTTTCGACTCACGGTCGCAGCAGCGACGCCAGTTGCTGCGCCGTGGGCGACGCGTTCGTAACGCGTTCCGCATGCCGAGGATGCTCCGGGGTGACCTTCGCCGTCTCCCCGCCCCAATAGATGTTTGCTGCACGATTGAGCACGTAGACGTCCAGTACCGGCGGTCGTTCCTCGTACTCGCAGATCGACTTCGCCATCGACGCGAGGTCCCACGGGTAGTTGGCGCGTAACCCAATGGGGTCGCGTGTGCGGCAGATGCGCTTCATGGCCGAATGCGTCTCCGGGGTGAGGGCGATCCCGGTCCGGTCGGTGGCCAGGTTCACGATGCGGTCGAATGCTTCCTCGGTGACGGGCCCGACATAGACCTTGTTCTTGATGCGCCGGAAGAACGCCTCATCGCCCAGGTCGTCGGGATCCATGTTCGTAGAGAACGCGACCATGAGCTCGAAGGGCATCGCGAACTTCGTGCCGTTCACGAGCTGGAGGAAGTCGATTCGGCGGCTGAGCGGGTAGATCCAGCGGTTCAGGAGCTGTTCCGGGGTCATCAGCTGGCGCCCGAGGTCGTCGATGAGGAACATGCCATTGTTCGCCTTGACCTGCAATGGGGCGGTATACACCTTGCTCATCGGGTCGAACATCAGCGACAGCGCGGACGCCTCGAGCTCACCGCCGGCCACGACGAGCGGACGGCGGCAGGCCACCCAGCGTGGGTCGAGGCTGGCCGGTTGCTCGGCCAGGGCCTCGTGCACGATGGGGTCGTAGATGATGACGGTGTGGCCGTCAACCATCACCGCATGGGGAATGATCACCCAGTCGGTGTAGAGCCGGGCGAGTCGTTCGGCGAGTGAGGTCTTGCCCGTGCCCGCCGGACCGTAGAAGAACACGGAGTGCTGGCTGTTGAATGCCGGCCCCAACTGGTCCAACATGTCGTCCTCGACCACGAGGTCGGCGAACGCATCACGTATGGACCGTCGGTTGACGGTGACCGAAACCCGCTGGAGCGCTACGGCACGGGTATAGGTGTCAAGCGATACCGGTGCGATCCCGGCGTACTGGCAGCCCTCCGACCGGTACCGGGCCTCTTCACGCCCTACCGTGGTGAGCGCAAACGTGTAGTCGTTGCCGGACAGGCTCTTGACGTCCAGCAGCTTCTTGGCCCGGAGTTCTTCGAACGCATCGCCGATGATGCCGGTGGAGAGTCCGAGGCTGCGCGAAAGGCGGTAGATCGACGTGGTGTCGTCGGCCATCGTGCGCCGCAGCACGAGATCGATGACCGTCGTGAAAGGGATGTCGAGTCCGCTACGTTGCGCGGGTGCGGAAACATCGAGCTCAGTGCCGGCCATGAGGGTGTGTATCGGCACATGTGGGGCGCGGTTTGACCCCAAGACGCGCCGAATTCAGTCGCCATCGCTGGACTGTTCGGTCCCCAGCCAGGTCAGGGGCGTTGGTCGGAGATCGGAGGCGGTGCCGGCGCGGGTGCGGTCGACGGAGGCGACGTGATGGGTGCGTTTCGAACCGAGCCGGGCAGGGCGCGGTCGGCGAGGATCACGACATCGCCCGCGGCCTTAGCCGCGACCGCCGCGGCGGCAACGCGGGGCACGCCGACGCGGTCGGCCCAGTCATAGACCGTCTCCCCGGTCCGCAGCACCGATGCCGCCTCGTCACGCAGTCTCGCCAGGCTGCTCTGTTTGTCGATGCGCCAGGGTCCGAGACGAAGGGAGAGGTAGGCCAGTGTGCCGAGCGGGATCGGCAGCCAGAACGCCGCGAGCCGATACGTCGGGACGCCGAGGGTGACCGTTGTCGCGGCGACACCGAAGAAAGCCAGCATCGAGCTCAGGGCAAGGTCGAGCACGCCCAGCCCGCCCGGCGTCAAGGGGATGGCGGCGGACACATTGGCGACGCAGAACGCGACCAGCAGGGAGTCCGGCCGGACCCATTCCCCGAACGCTCGTAGGAACATCCAGAGGGAGGCCGCGTCTAGGAGCCAGTTCAGGGCCGACCAGAACACGAGCCGGCGCAGCAGCGCCGGATGGGCGCCGAGCGAGCGGATGCGTTCGCCGAAGCGGCGCATGATGCCCGACACCCGCTCCGGATCCAGGAAGGAGAAGTGCCGGGCAAGCGAACGGACGATCCGTTCCGCCCGGTCGGTCCCCTTCACCAGCAGGACGACGACCGCGCCAAAGGCGCCGAGCAGGAAGATGCCGACGAGCGCGGTCGTCACGTAAACGGGGTTGACCCCGCTGAGCGGGATCGACACCAGGAGCGTGAGCCAGAGCAGGAGGTTGAGGATCACGGCCGACCCGAGCCCAGCTGTCGCAAGGGCGAATCCGGCACCGGCGGAGTCGACACCGGCCAATGTCAGCAGCCGATACCCGAGGGCCGATCCGGCAGCGCTGCCGCCGGGGACGAGGTTGGTGACGGTCTTGGTCGACATCTGTACGCGTAGGATCGTGGAGAGCCGGATCTGACTTGGCGACAGGGCCACACGAGTGAACTGGGAGTACGCCAGCAGCGCGGCGAACTCGAAGGCAAGGCCGGCGATGAGCATCACGCCATCGACGTCGCTCAGTGTGTTGACCGCGCGTCGGAGGCCGGCGAGCTGTGGGACGGCGACGTAGTTCAACAAGAAGAGCGCGACAACGGCTTGGAGCGTGCGAGTCATCCGCTTGCGGAACGTCGGCTTTGCACGCTCGCGTGTGCGTCGGCTCGCAGGCGCGGGTGCAGGCGCGTCGGCGAGCGAAGGTGTCTGCACTCCCTCGGTGGCCTCCGGCGCGGGCGACGGGATTCCCCCAGCCTGCACCGGTCAGGTCCGACCGAAGAAGTGACGGACCTCGGCGCGAAAGCGCCCGACATCGGCGTCGAGCGCGATCCTCCACGGGTGGAAGCCATCGGGGATGGCCTGTTCGGCTCCGTCGCCGGCGCGGGCGAAGAACGGCACGCGACGGTCCGCGATGGTCGCTCCCCATGCGGGGCCAGGCGTCGTGACGACCGCAAGGGGCAACGTCTCGGTGGTGAAGAGCCCGTCGATGACGGAGCCCATCATGGCC
>JAYTFI010000460.1:0-4083 GCA_043734485.1 Acidimicrobiales bacterium
GCACCGCCGCGGCGCCATCTTCCGAGAGGACCTCCGTGAGCGATCTTCCCACCCATGCCAGCGTCGTGGTCATCGGCGCCGGCATCGTCGGCAACTCCATCGTCGGGCACCTCGCCGAGCTCGGCTGGCGCGACATCGTACAGATCGACAAGGGCCCGCTCCCGAACCCCGGCGGCTCCACCGGCCACGCGTCCAACTTCATCTTCCCGGTCGACCACAACCGGGAGATGGCGGCACTGAACCTCGACAGCCAGCGCCAGTACATCGAGATGGGTGTCAACACCACGTGTGGCGGCATCGAGATCGCCCGCAAGCCCGAGCGCCTCGAGGAGCTGCGCCGCCGCATGACGTCGGCCAAGGCGTGGGGCATCGAAGCGTCGCTGCTGACGCCTGCCGAGGTGAAAGCGATGGTGCCGTTCATCAACGAGTCGATCATCCTCGGCGGCTTCTACACACCGAGCGTCTCGGTCGTCGACTCGCTGCGGGCCGGCACGATCTTCCGCGAGCGCTCACAGGCGCTCGGAGCGGCGCAGACGTTCGCCAACATCGAAGTAACGGCGATCGAGACCGAAAACAACCGAGTCAAGGCCGTTGTCACGGACCAGGGGCGCATCGAGGCCGATGCCGTCGTCATCGCGTGCGGCGTGTGGAGCCCCCGCATCGCCGAGATGGCCGGGGCCACGATCCCGCTCACGCCGGCCGTTCACCAGATGATCGACGTCGGCCCGATCCCGATCCTCGAAGCCACGGGCAAGGAGCTCGGCTTCCCGATCATCCGGGACATGGACACGTTCTGCTACGAGCGGCAGAGCGCCGGCTCGATGGAGGTCGGTTCGTATGCGCACCGACCGATCTTCATGAAGCCCTCGGAGATCCCCTCGATCAAGGCGTCGCGCCTCTCCCCCACCGAGCTGCCGTTCACGGCCGAGGACTTTGATCAGCAGCTCGAAGAGGCGCTCGAGCTGATGCCCGACATCCTCTCGACGGCCGAGATGAAGTACGCCATCAACGGCCTGCTCTCGCTCACTCCCGACGGCTTCCCGCTCATCGGCCCCACTGTCGAGGTGCGCGGGCTCTGGTCGGCCGCTGCGATCTGGATCAAGGAGGGCCCGGGCGCAGCCCGCATGCTGGCCGAGTGGATGACCCACGGCCAGCCCGAAGTCGACCCGCACCACTCCGACATCGCCCGCTTCTACCCCTTCGCCCGCAACGACTTCCACGTCCGCGCCCGCTGCGCCGAGCACTTCAACAAGACCTACGGCATCGTCCACCCGCGTGAGCAGTGGGCATCCGAGCGCGACATCCGCACTGCGCCGTACCATGACCGCACACAGGCGCTCGGGGCCGTCTACTTCCAGGCCGGGGGCTGGGAGCGTCCGCACTGGTACGAGTCGAACGCCCCGCTGGTCGAGAAGTACGGCGTCGAGGCCCGGCTGCACGAGTGGGACGCCCGCTGGTGGTCGCCCATCATCAACGCCGAGCACCTCGCCATGCGCGAAGGCGTTGGCATCGTCGACCTCGCCCCGTTCGTGGTCTACGACGTCAGCGGCCCCGCCACGTTGGCGTACCTGCAGGGCCTTACCGTCAACAACGTCGACGTCGCGGTCGGCAGGTCCGTGTACACGCCGATCCTCGACGTCAACGGCGGCTTCCGCTCCGACCTCACGATCATGCGACTCGGCGAGCAGCAGTACCGCGTCGTCACCGGAGCTTTTGACGGTCCGCGTGACAAGTTCTGGTTCGAATCGCACCTGCCGGACGACGGAAGTGTCACGTTCGCTGACAACACTTCCAAGTGCGTCACGATCGGCCTGTGGGGCCCTCACGCTGCGGATGTCATAAGTACACTTACGGAGTCGGACCTGTCGTTTGAGGCGTTCCCGTACGGCACCACGCAGGAGGTGTTGTTCGGCTCATTGAAGGTGCGCATGTTCCGCATCTCCTACGTCGGCGAGTTCGGCTGGGAGCTGTACGTCGACATGGAGAACGCCCGTGCGGTGTGGGACCGGCTGTGGGCTGCGGGCCAGGCGTTCGGCATCGTGCCCGTCGGCGGCGGCGTCTACGGCACCACCGGGCGCATCGAGAAGGGCTACCGCCTGATGGGTTCCGAGCTCGACGGTGAGTACTCCCCGGTCGAGGCCGGGCTCGCCCGCCCGAGGGTGAAGTCGGCCGACTTCATCGGCAAGGCCGCGTACCTGAAGGCTCGCAACGACGGCCCGGCCGCGATCTGCTGCACGTTCGTGGTCGAGGACCACGTGTCGCCGCGGGACGGCATCAAGCGCTACATGACCGGCGGCGAGCCGATCGTCACGGTCGACGGGTCGCGCATCGTCGACACGAAGGGTCGCGTCTCGGTGGTCACGACCGCTGGTGCGGGTCCGTCGGTCGGCAAGTTCCTGCTGCTCGGCTACCTGCCGCCGGAACAGGCTGTCGTCGGTACCGAGCTGCGGGTCATGTACATGAACGAGCTCTACCCGGTGCGGGTGGCCGTCGCCGGCGCCGCGCCGTTGTTCGACCCGACCGACGCCCGTATGAAGGGGACATTCGCGTGAAGCGGGGAGTGTCCGTATGACTGCCAAGGTTCCGCTTCGGGTGCTGGCCTGCGTGAAGCGGGTTCCGGCGCCGGGCGCGCGCATCACGCTGACGCCGGACGGCAGAGCGATAGACACGAAGAACCTCGGGTTCACCACGAGCCCCCACGAGGAGTGCGCAGTCGAGGAGGCCATCCGCCTGGTCGAGACAATCGGTGGAGTCGCCACGGTGCTGACGGTCGGTCCGGCCGCGGCCGACGAGCAGCTGCGCTACGCCGTATCGGTCGGCGTGGGGTCGGCGGTGCTCGTTACCCACCCGTCGCTCGAGCAGACGGACGGGGCCGTCGGCCTCGACGCCGAGTGGGACGCGCAGGGAACCGCACGCGCGCTTACAGGCGCGATCCGCTCGCTGGAGGAGCGCGACGGCGTGTTCGACATCGTGCTGTTCGGCAACGAGTCGGCGGATACCGGTTCATTCCAGGTCGGCATCCGGGTCGCCCGCGCGCTCGGTCGGCCGGTGGTGAACGGGATCAAGGGCATCGAGATCGGCGACGGCTCGCTCCGGGCGCGGCGCGAGAGCAGCACCGGGTTCGAGGTCTACGAACTAGCGATGCCGGCCGTGTTGGGCGTGAAGGAGGGCATCAACCTCCCCCGCTATCCGACGATGCCAGGACGGTTGAAGTCGAAGCGGGCCGAGGTTGCGCTCATTGCCGCTGCACCGTCGCCGGGTGGGCTCGCACCAACCGGGTTCGTGAACCCGGTCGAGCACGTAACCGAGACCGTCGTGCTCGGGACAGGTGGCGCTGCTGCGGTTGCGGTCGTCGACATGCTGGTCGAACTGGGGCTGGCATGAGCGCCACCATTGCCGGTTCCGTCCTTGTTCTGATCGAGCACGACCGTGGCGTCGTCGCCGACACCGCGTTCCAGGCGCTTGTGTTCGCCCGCGGCCTCGTGGCGCAGGGCGCAGTGACTTCAGTCGACGCCGTCTTGATCGGTGCGGATGCCGACCCGGTCGCGGACAGTCTGCGCGCATACGGTGTCGGGGTCGTCTGGCAGATCCATCACGAAGCGCTGAGCGACTACGCGCCGGAAGCGTGGGCCGATGCAGTCGTCGAGCTTGCCGAGTCCGTCGGACCGGTCGCGATCGTGGCGACCGGAAGCGACCGCGGCAACGAGGTGCTCGCCCACGTCGGCGCTGTACTCGACGCGCCGTTCGCGGCCAACGTCACCGCCACCACAACAGGCGACGACGAATGGACCATCACCCGCACGCGTTGGGGCGGCAGCCTTCTCGAGAACGCGACCTTACGCGCGCCTATCAAACTGATCAGCACGGCGACACATGCGTTCTCGGGGGAGGCCCCGGCCGGATTGGTATCGGGCGAGATGGCGACCGGCCTGTTCACGCCGACACTCTCCGAAGCCGCGGCACGCACCCGCATCGTCGACCGCCTCTCCCTCGCCGCCGGCATCACGCTCACAACCGCACCGGTCGTCGTCAGCGGCGGCCGCGGCGTCGGCTCGCCCGAGGGTTTCGCCATCCTGGAGGAAC
>JAYTFI010000461.1:0-3211 GCA_043734485.1 Acidimicrobiales bacterium
TAGTCGTCGGCACCGACCTCGAGCCCGACCACGGTATCGATCTCACCGTTGCGGGCCGACACCATGATGATGGGTGTCTTCGACGTTGTCCGGATGACCCGGCACACGTCGATTCCCGACATGCCGGGCAGCATCACGTCGAGGAGCACGAGGTCGGGCTTCACCTCCTCGAACAGGCGCAGAGCTTCGGAACCGGTGCGCGCCGCATGTACCCGGTATCCCTCGCGGGACAATCCGATGGTGAGCGCGTCGACGAATGACTCCTCGTCATCGACGACGAGGACCGACTGCCCGTGCGCGTCCATATGCGGATGATCGGTGCCGCACATGGACGTTTGCCGTTGCCGAGGCGAACGGCGGATGAACCGCACGGCAACACCGCTGCGAGTACGGGCTTAACGTCGGCGCATGCCCACACTCCAGACCCGCGGACCGCTCACAACCGTGCGGGAGGTCCACGACGGCCGCGTCACGTTGTGGCGCGACTACTTCGATCTGCAGTCGTTCATGGACCAGATGGCGGCGCGTCCGACGGGAGAATCCGAACCGACCGGTTGATCAATTCGAGCGAGCGCCGTCAGCGGATGGCCTCAGCTCGGGCGCGGCTTCGACTTCGCGGCGACCGACTTGGCAGCGAAGGGCTCCGCGGCGGCCGCGTTGCGTCGCTCGCCGGCCTTGCGGTTCGCAGCCATCACCTTGATGCCGAGCATGCGCCCTTCCAGGAGTGCAGTGATCGCATCGATAGCCATGCGGTGCTCTTTCGGATCGCCCGACACGGCGTCGGTCAGACCAACCAGGAGCGTCCGGATGAGCGCTCGGACCGCATCACGCTGGCCAGGCTCGATCTCGCCTGTGGCGATGCCCCGGTCGACGAGTGTGTCCCAGAAGACACGGCCCTGGCCGGCCGGGGCCCGTAGCTTGCCTCGGAGCTCATCGTGGCGCGAGGCGTCGATGCGGGCCGCACCGACGAAGCGGGCGATCGACGGATCCTCGATGTTCTGGTTGTAGGCCGCCTCGAGGACATGTTCGAAGCCATCCATGAACGTGTCGGTCTCGGCGAAGGCCTGCTGGAAGCGGGAGTAGATCAGCGCCTGCACATGCTCGTAGACCGCGGCATAGATCTCGACCTTTGAATCGAAGTAGTGGTAGAGCGCGCCGGTGGTAATGCCGGCCTTCGTCGCCAGGTACTTGTTCGTGGTGACGCCATAACCGAGCGCGGCGAACGATTCACGGGCGACGGTGAGGATGCGCTCGCGCGTTTCGAAGGAGCTGGACGACGGCGGCCGACCCAGACGCGTCTGCTTCTTCGCAACCATTGGTGCAATCGTAAGCGCCGAACGGGCGCAGAGTGGCGCGCGGGGATTAGCGGAGTGCGTAGACGTCATAGGTGACGGTCCCGGTCCCGGTGGTGCCGTGGGCCACGGCCTGCACGTTGTTGAGCCATGCGTAGCGCTCGTCGCCGACTTCGAAGCGAGGAGCGGTCCGGAGGCTGGTCGAACCGTCCGCAGCACGGATGCCGATGCCCGTATAGGTCATGAGTATCGCGGCACCATCGTCGGTCTGGAGCACGATGCGCACATCGAGGGCCATCGAGCCATCCGACCGGATCACCACCCAGTCGCCGCCTGCGGCATCGGCGACGATGCCCTTCATTTTCGGTCCTTCGAACGAGCCGCTCATGGCGGTGACCACGAGCCGCGTGCCGGCCGGGCCGGCGCCGATCATGGCCGGCGGCTTGTCCGCCGTGTTGGCGGTCAGGGTGAAGAGGAACTCACAGGGCAGGGCTTCGAGCGGCATGGGGTCTCCGGAGGTTCGTACGCACGCCGACGGCAGTCGGACGGGTCGGTCGGGCAAAGTACTCGCCGGGTTAATTACGTGTCACATCAAGGGACTTTGTGGCTGCGCGGTCCGCTGCGGATGCGATGATCGCCTCGCGCTCCGGCGTGCCCGAGCCGCCCCAGGCGAGGATCTCGTCGAGCGTCCGGAAGCAGCCCAAGCACAGGTCATCGTGGTCGAGGCAGCAATTGCGCACGCAGGGTGATGCGACGATCGGGCACGGGTCGTCGAGTCGGGCGTTCGCACCTGAGATCATCAGCATCGTCCTTTGCCGTGGCTCAGGGCGCCTTGAGCATCGCCGACAGCGCGCTCATGAGGGACACGATACGGCGGTGCGTGTCGTCACCCGTCGGCTCGAACATCGCGACGATCGTCATGCCGGTCGCCGGGAAGTAGAACATTCCTCCGTCGCCCGTATGGTGACCGATGGCCGTATAGCGCTTCACCCCGCCGGTGTCCGTCCAGCATGGGCATGCCGGCCAGGCACCGAGGCCGAGGTTCATGTCGCCCAGTGTCGTCATCATCGAGACACCATGCGCGCTGAGGATCTTCCCGGAGCCGAACAGGGCCTGTCCCCATGCGGCGAGGTCGACGGCGGTGGACACGACGCCACCGGAGGAGAATCCGACCCAGCCCGCATGTGCATCCGTACTGAGCTTCGTGTCGTGGAGGCCGGCGTCGCGGGTGAGCCCGTCGACCAGGCTGCCGTACGACTGGCCCGTGATCTGCTCGAGTAGGAGGCCGAGGTACAGGTAGCCGGCGTTCGCGTAGCGGACCGTGACCCCGAGGCCGTCCTGTTGCGGCGCGCGCAGAGACAACTCCACCGCCTGCAGGGCAGTGACGGGCTGGTCGGCCCGGTAGCCCGTTGTAGCGGTGTAGTCGACAAGTCCGGCCGTGTGCGTGAGCAGGCGCCGGACCGTGATCCCCGGCGGGACCTGAACGTCCAAGCCGGTGAGCACGGGCACGGGATCGTCGAGCTTCAGGGTTCCCTTCTCGAGCTCACGGATGACGAGTGCGGCGGTGATGGTCTTCGTGATGCTGGCCGCCGGGAACGGCGCGTCCGGCTGATAGTTGGAGAAGGCCCCGTCGGCCGTCGACTTCGACGTCCAGGTCTGCGATCCGGACCGCAGCGAGACGATCATCGAGCTGATGGCGGGCTGCTCTGCGGCGCGCCAGGTGTCGAGGGTGCGCTGGAGCGCGGCCGTGGGGAACGTCGCCTGGGGCGCCGGCGAGGGGGCCTTCGCCATCGTCGTGGGCGACGTGATCGGCGGGATCGATGAGGTCAGTGTGGTCGAAGTGGGAGCTGGTCGAGGCGGCGCGGTCGTGCGGGAGACGGCGGGACTGGTCACGGACTTCAGTGCGAGGCGATTCGGCG
>JAYTFI010000462.1:0-5188 GCA_043734485.1 Acidimicrobiales bacterium
GGCCTCGCCATCTTCGAAGCAGGAGTGCGCCATGTCCGTTCCTGAATCCGGGCGGCCTGATGTGCTCGCGGCGATCAGCCTTCCGCTCCCGGACGAGCGCACGGGCAAGGTCCGCTCGTCCTGGGCGCTCCCCCACGAGCGTCGGCTGTTCGTCACCACCGATCGGCTGTCTGCCTTCGACCGCATCATCACTGCCGTCCCCCACAAGGGCCAGGTGCTGAACCAGCTCGCGGCATGGTGGTTCGAGCAGACCGCCGACATCGTCGCCAACCACGTGCTCACCCTGCCCGACCCGAACGCCCTCGTCGCCGTCGCCGCGACCCCCCTGCGCATCGAAGTCGTGGTGCGTGGCGCCATCACCGGCGTCACCGACACCTCGCTGTGGAAGCACTACGAGCGCGGCGAGCGCCTGATCTACGGCCACACGTTCGCCGACGGCTTGTGCAAGAACGAGCTGCTCCGCCACGCCATCGTCACCCCGACCACAAAGGCCGAGGACGGCAGCCACGACGAGCCGGTGAGTGTGAACGACGTCGCCGACAAGGGCTACGTCGAGGCCTCGCTCTGGGCAGACGTGTGTGATGCCGCCCTCGCCGTGTTCGCACGCGGCCAGCAGCTCGCGGCCAGGGCCGACCTGATCCTGGCCGACACGAAGTACGAGTTCGGGATCGGACCCGACGGCGGTTTGCTGCTCATCGACGAGGTGCACACGCCCGACTCGTCGCGGTACTGGGAGGCGTCGTCCTATGAGGCCCGCCTTTCGGCCGGTGAAGAACCCGAGAGCCTGGACAAGGAAATCGTCCGGCGGGCGCTGGCCGATGCTGGCTATCGCGGTGAAGGTACGCCACCGACCCTGGCCGCCGAGGTGTGGACGCGCACTGGCGCGAAGTACGCGCTGGCCTACGAACGACTGACCGGCCGGACCTTCGAGCCGGGCGCAGAGCCGATCGCGGCCCGCATCGAAGCCAACCTGCGAGCAGAAGGAATCCTGCGATGAGCGAGCGTCAGCGAGCGAACCGTCGAACACAGCGCCCGCTTCAGCGGGCGAGCCGAGGCATGCCGAGGGTGGTCCGATGAGCGCGGACGCCTTCGACGGGCTCGACCACCCGAAGGACGAGTGCGGCATCCTCGCCGCCTCGATCCTGCCCACAGCGGCGACCGACGAGGCCGCCCGCATCGCCTTCTTCGGTCTCCATGCGCTGCAGCACCGCGGTCAGGAGGGTGCCGGCATGGCCGTGTCCGACGGCCAGGCGGCCCGGGCCCACAAGGATCTCGGGCTCGTCGGCCACGTCTTCACCCCCGAACGGCTGGCGGAACTTCCCGGCCACCACGTCATCGGCCACACCCGCTACTCGACCACCGGTGGCAACGCCATCCGCAACGCGCAGCCTTTCCTCGTCGAGACCCAGCACGGCCCGCTCGGCGTGGCCCACAACGGCAACCTCGTCAACGCTGCCGAGCTCCGACAGGAGCTGCTGCGCCGGGGCTTCCCGCTCGTCGCCAGCTCCGACACCGAGGTGATGACGATGATGCTCGCGGCGGCCAGTGGCGCGACCTGGGAAGAGCGCCTAGAGCGGACGATGCCATCTTGGAAGGGCGCCTATTCGCTCGTCGTGCTCACCGAGGACCGGGTGCTCGCGGTCCGCGATCCGTGGGGCTTTCGCCCGCTCTCGCTGGGTCATCTACCCGGGGGCGGCTGGGCCATCGCCTCGGAAACATGCGCGCTTACGACCCTTGGCTGCGATCAGATGCGCGAGGTCGAGCCGGGCGAGATAGTCACCGCGTCGGGCGACGAGCTCACCGGCCGCAAGAGCCTGTTCAGCGCACCGCAGCAGGCCCGCTGCACGTTCGAGTTCGTCTACTTCAGCCGACCCGATTCGGTCTGGGACGGAGCCAGTGTCCACCACGTCCGTCAGCGCCTCGGCGAGATCCTGGCCACGGAGGCCGGCGTCGATGCCGACGTGGTCGTACCCGTTCCCGACTCGTCGATCCCCGCTGCCATCGGTTTCAGTCGCATCAGCGGCATCCCTTTCAACGACGGGTTGATCAAGAACCGCTACATCGGCCGCACGTTCATCCAGCCGACCGAGCAGCTCCGGCGCCAAGGTGTGAAGCTCAAGTTCAACGCGCTGGCCGAGAACCTCCAGGGCCAGCGGGTCGTGATGATCGACGACTCGATCGTGCGCGGCACAACAGCGGGTCCGCTCGTCCAGCTCCT
Source organism: Acidimicrobiales bacterium (assembly GCA_043734485.1). GTDB lineage: Bacteria > Actinomycetota > Acidimicrobiia > Acidimicrobiales > JANYDT01 > JAYUDQ01. The sequence goes on from JAYTFI010000462.1 coordinate 2,219, forward strand.
ACGCGAGGCAGGCGCGACCGAGGTTCACGTCCGCATCACCTGTCCACCCATCGCCCATCCCTGCTTCATGGGGCTTGATATGGGCACATACGAAGAGTTGGTTGCCCACAACATGACCGTCGAACAGCTACGCGCCCACATCGGCGCGGACAGCCTCGCCTTCCTTTCGCTCGACGGGATGATGAAGGCCATCGGGCAGAGCGCGGGCTACTGCAACGCCTGCTTCACCGGGGTCTACCCGATCGAGATGGGGCTCCAGCCGTCGAAGGGCGACTTCGAGCGGGTGCTCGCGTGACGGCCGACGTGGTACGTGACGTGCGCCCACTGCGCGTCCTCGTCGTGGGTGGGCTCGGCACGAGTGGCGCTGCCGGTGGACGCGAGCACGCGATTGCGTGGGCCGCGGCCCGGTCGCCGCGCTGCGAAGCGCTCTTCTGCGCGCCGGCCAACGGCGGCACGCCCGGTACGGCGGTTCCGGCCGGTACTGACCTTGTCGAACTGTGCGCGGTCGAGCGGATCGACCTGGCGCTCATCGGCCCGGACGCAGCGATCGAGGCCGGCATCGTCGATCGTCTCACCGCGGCCGGCGTAATGACGTTCGGGCCGACCCAGGCGGCGGCCGAGCTCGAATGGTCCAAGGCCTACACCCGGGCGTTCTGCGAACGCCACGGCATCCCGTCGCCGCGCTCGGCCACGTTCACCGACCCCGACGCGGCCATTGCATGGGCTTCGGCAGCTGACTTCCCTGTCGTGGTCAAGGCGGACGGGCTCGCGGCAGGCAAGGGAGTGCTGCTGCCCGCGGATCGGGCCGAAACGGAAGCGGCCATCCGCTCGATCCTCATCGACGACGCATTCGGCACGGCCGGCGCCCGAGTCGTGCTGGAGGAGCGCCTCTTCGGCGAGGAGATCTCGCTGCTCGCGTTCTGCGACGGCATCACCGCCGTCGCCATGCCCCCAGCTCAAGATCATAAGCGCGCCTATGAAGGCGATCGGGGCCCGAACACGGGCGGCATGGGCGCGTACGCGCCGGCGCCGGTCTGCCCACCGGCCCTTGCGGATTCACTTGCTCGGGAGATGCTGCAGAAGGCCGTCACCGCATCGGCTGCGGAAGGGCGGCCCTTCGTCGGCGTGCTCTATGCCGGCATCATGCTGACTGCGCATGGGCCGCGGCTGCTCGAGTTCAACTGCCGCTTCGGCGACCCCGAGGCGCAGGTGCTGCTCCCCCTCCTCGACACTGATTTCCTCGATGTCGCAGAGGCGTGCTGCCACGGTTCACTCGCGTCACTCGACGTGACTTGGTGGAACGGTGCCGCGGTCACCGTCGTAATGGCGGCCGACGGCTACCCCGGCACGGTCGGCACCGGCGACCGTGTGCACGGCCTCGACACCGTCGGTGCACATACCGGTGTGCTCGTCTTCCACGGCGGCACCCGACGCGACGAATCCGGCGACGTCAACACGACTGCCGGACGGGTCCTCTCGATAACAGGGCTCGGCACCACCGTCGCGGAAGCTCGTACGCGCGCGTACGATGTGGTCGGCCAGATCTCATTCGAGGGCATGAACTTCCGGCGCGACATCGGCTGGCGGGCGTTGGCCCGGACCACCGGCGGCTATGCCGCCTCGGGAGTCGACATCGACGCCGGCAACGAAGCCGTGGCTCTGATCAAGACCGCGGTGGAGTCGACGCACACGCCGGCCGTGCTGGCCGGCGTCGGCGCGTTCGGCGGCGTGTTCGACGCCAAGGCACTCCTCACGCTGCACGAGCCGGTGCTCGTCGCGTCGACTGACGGCGTCGGCACGAAGGTCGCACTCGCGGCCGAGGCCGGACGGCTCTCTGGGGTCGGACGCGACCTCGTGAATCACTGCGTGAACGACGTGCTCGTGCAGAACGCCCGTCCGCTGTTCTTCCTCGACTACGTCGCCTCGGCCCGTCTCGTCCCCTCTGAGGTGGCCGACATCGTGGGCGGCATGGCGGCTGCGTGCCGGGAAAATGGCTGCGCGCTCCTGGGTGGTGAGACGGCCGAGATGCCCGGGGTGTACCACGACGGCCATGTCGATGTGGCCGGCACACTCATCGGCATGGCCGAACGGTCCGACCTGCTTCCCCGGTCGGGCATTGCACCGGGGGACGTCCTCCTCGGCCTCGGGTCGAGCGGACCGCACACCAACGGCTACTCCCTCTTGCGGCGCGTATTCGCCGGGCTCCCGCTGAGCGCTCAGCCCGAGCCGCTCGACCGTCCGCTCGGCGACGCGCTCCTCGAACCGCATCGCAGCTACCTGCCCGTGCTTGCGCCGCTGCTCGATGGGCCGCTGGGGCCGAAGGTCAAGGGTCTGATCCACATCACCGGCGGCGGTTTCCAAGAGAACATCCCCCGGGTGCTCCCCGAGGGGTGCGGTGCATCGGTGATCGTTGGCTCGTGGCCGGTGCCGCCGCTGTTCCGGCTGATACGCGACGCGAGCGGGCTCCCGGCCGACGAGTTGCACCGCACGCTCAACATGGGCATCGGCATGATCGTTATCGTCGCCGCGGCCGATGTCGAGGCCATCACCGCCGCACTGCGCACGCCATCGTGGGTCATCGGTTCGATCGTGGCCGATGAGAATCGGGAAGTCGTGCTGACGTGAGCGTGCACCCATGACCGAACCTCGTCGACGACTGGTCGTTCTTGCTTCAGGCAGCGGTTCGAACCTGCAGGCAGTGCTCGACGCGTGCGCCGATGGACAGATCCACGGTGAGGTGGTGGCCGTCCTGTCCGACCGTGGTCAGGCCTATGCCCTCGAACGTGCCGATGCCGCGGGGGTCCCTGCGGTTTGGATGGATCCAAAGCGCGCAGATGATCGGCGCGCATATGACATCGGCCTCGCCGATGCAGTCGCCGCCTACGACGCCGACTGGATCGTTTTGGCCGGGTGGATGCGTATCCTCAGCGATGCCTTCCTCGCGAAGTTCCCCGGAAAGGTCATAAACCT
>JAYTFI010000463.1:0-4022 GCA_043734485.1 Acidimicrobiales bacterium
GCATCGAAGCCCGACTGCCCGCCGTCACCGTAGATGGACTGCACCCAGCCGCGGCTGGAACCCGAGTACAGCCACGTGCCGTTGTCCTGAGTGCCCGCCATGATCTCGCCCGTGGGGTTTTTCGGGTTGACCGAGATCGACTGGAACTGCAGCGTGGTCAGGCCTTCGTTGAGGCTGTACAGCGAGGTCGGCACTGCGGAGAGCATTCGGGCGCACGCAGCCTTTTCGGTTTGGCTGATCGGCCGCGAGTCACACTGGCCGGAGGCGTCGGTGAAGCTTCCGCTGGAACGGACGACACCACCGTCGGACCCTTCCCAGAACACGTCCGGATTCTGTGGGCTGAACACGATTGCGTGCTGGTCAGGATGGATGGAGTTGCCCTGAGCATCGACGGTCATGTCGGTGAACGTGCGCCCGGTGGCGTCTGCGTCACCGGCCGTCGTGGACCGCAGAACGGCGCGTGCGTTGCCCACCGGGTTGCCCAGATCGTTGTACTGGTAGGAGCCGATGACGTATACGGTGTCCGGCTGACCGGGCGGCGTCTGAACGTCCTGGTCGTACCAGCACTGACCGGTGCAGAAGTTGCCGGTGGGGAATCTCGGGTCGGCCACGTTGGTCGAGCTGAGCGGCTTCCACAGCGCCGGGTTCAGCGAGCCATCCGCCAGCTGTGAGGCGTCGTCGGCACGGAACAGCGCGGCGGCGGTGATCCCTTGGTTGCCGTTCGTGGCGTAGATTCGAGTCTTGGAATCCTTCACCGTCACCGCGAACTGCGTGCGGTCGGTGCTGGCCAAGGGGGAGGATCCCGAGAAGATCTGCTGGAAGACTCCGCCCGACTTCGAACGGTAGATGCCGCGTTGGAACCCACTGGCATAGATGGTGGACGGAACGGTCGGGTCGAGAGCGATGTCGGTGATCCCCCGGGTACCGGTGACGTTCCAGACCAGTGACCAGGTGTTGCCCCCGTCAGCGGACTTGTACACGCCCGGGGCGGCGAGCCCCGCCAAGCCGCCTGCGCCACCACTCGACGCGATGCCACGAACGGCGAGCGCTGTCCCGACGTAGATGACCCGGGGATTTGTCGGGTCGACGACAATGCTCGAGATGGCCCGGCTGTTGGCGATGGCCAGTGTGGATTGCATCTGGACCCACGTGTTGCCACCGTCGGTCGATTTGAACAGACCGAGACCGGCCTCGGAATCGCCCGAAGCGTTCGGCTCGCCGGTACCGGCATAGAGGGTGTCCCCCGACGGGTCGCTCGGATCCTGGGTGAGCGCGCCTATCGCATTGGACTGCAGACCGGCCGACGAGAAGCTCCACCCTGGATTGTTCGTGTGCAGCGCATGTTCCGTTCGCCAGACCCCCCCACCGGCGGCGCCCATCCACAGACGGCAACGCCCCTGGTTGCAGCTGCGATCGACCAACAGCGTGGTCACTCGACCGGAGGTCACATAGTCGTGAGCGGTGAAGTTGAGCACACCGGGTTGCGTGGCCACGGTCGGCCCGATCGCGTTCCACTGCAGGGGCTGCTTCTTGCTTCCAGAGTTGCCCCGAATCTTGATCGATTCGAACGCCCGCACCGCACCGCTGATCTGGTCGGCGGTGACGGTGTCGGCCGGGTAGGCCCGAAGCGCGGCCTGTTCTTCGAAAAGCGACGAGAGACGCTCACCCTCTCCGCTGGCGCTTGGCCTGTCCGCCTGACTCCCGGCGTCGGGATCACCGCCCTTCATCGCCGCCGCAAAGCCGGCTGCACCGAGGTTGGCCTTCGCCCAGGCACTTTTTCGCTTGAAGGTCCGTTCCGCTCTAAATTCTCCGACGGCACCGGTGCCCGTCATAGCCAACGCCACTGCTGCCGCCAGGCCGGCCGCTGCCGCGATGCTCCGTTTGGTACGCAACGTTTATCTCCCCCCAGGCCGTAGCTCGGCCCGCACAGCGTCTTCTATCACCGGCATGCGCAACATTGCTCGTCGGTTCAGATGTGAATGGCAGCTCATTGACCCACTCCTGGCCGGTGTCTACGTGGCTGGCGTCGGGTGTGGTCAACGCGAACAGGCACAGGCGCGGGTGACGTCGGCGGGTTTGGTTGAGGCCCGGGGTGTGATGGGTCAGTCCAATTGGCTTCGTGCTGCGGCAGAGGGAGCCCGTGTACTTGAGGGTGGCAGTGCGGGTGAGTCGGCCGACCAAGACCTAAAGCTGGTTCATGTTGGTTCCCGTGACGTCCGGCAAGCGCAGCGTCACCGCAGGTGTGGCGTTGGCGTCATAGGGTGCCCTTGCGGGCATAGACCGGTGGGTCCACGCAGGCTCGGGAGACCGCAGCGCACCGAAGGTCGTGTCACCAATCCGCGGACGAACACTCAGCTCCCAACGACAAGAACCGTGCGACCCGTTGCCAGCGTTGATGTCGTTCCCGCCGACAAGTTCGGGGTTATACGCTGATCCGACAGATGTACGTATCGAACAGGGAGGTGTGCGTGAGTCTTGTAAGCATCCGGGATCTGAGTAGGAATCCGACCGCCGTGGTTGATGAGGTGGAACGCTCCGGTCGTCCGGCCTTGGTGACGCGCAACGGCAAACCGATCGCGGCCTTGGTGCGTATCGATCAGGACAAGCTCGAGGACTGGCTGCTGTCGACGGTGGCCGATCCACCTATCGGCGTCGCGCTTGAAGAGTCGCCGGAGGCGTTGCGAGCCGCGGCGCGGCCGATTGCGTATGGGAAGCGTCAGATCAACGGCTTGACCAAGGCTGAGGCAGACGGATTCGCTGAGGCACTGGCCGAATAGCCGGGCGGAAATCGGCGGGGAGCGGTGTGGGACCAGTAGTTGTCGATACGGGCGTGTTCGCTGCTGATCTCAGCGCGTCATCGAAAGTCACATCGGTGAGCGCCGTGCCATGCACGAGCCGTACTCGGTCATCGTCCCCGAGGAGGAACGCCCACTCATCGTCGAACGGGCCCGCGCAAACCTCTTCGACCTGGTCGAAGCGGCCGGCCGCCTCCAACGGGCCGAAGCGAAGGCCCTTCACGACGAACGCCTAACTATGGAGAGCATCGGCGCGCTCTTCGGCGTCACCCGACAACGCGTCGCCGACTTCCTCCGCTCAACCTGAGCGAAGGAACGACTGTGACGACGCTGCGGCCGGGTCGCTCGCTGCGCTCCGATCAGCCCGGCCGCCGTAGTGAGTCGCCGTGAACGGCACGCTTCCCCGCTCGGCTGACCGACTGCCCGCTACGTGGAACAGGTCCTTGCACCAGCCGGGCTGACCGATCACCGTGTCCCTGTGGGAACCCATTCGCCTGACGAGCTCGATGCGGCCGCGTGTGCGCTGTTGTCGCCGGTGATGTATGCCGAACCGGACCGGGTGGACAGGGCGACCGCGTTGTTGCGTGCGCATTCGCCGATCCACCGCGCCGAGCATCCCGACTATCGGCCGTTGTGGGTGGTCACCCGGTACGCCGACGTTCGGGAGGTCGAAGCTCATGCGGCCGAGTGGAGCCAGGGAGGGCATCCGTTCTTGCGAACACGGGAGGAGATACGGCGGCTGCGAAGCGGCGCCGTGGCGCACGTGCGCATGCTCATCGACTACGACGGCGACGAGCACCGCGCCTACCGATCGGTGGCGCAGAAATGGTTCACGCCCCGCGCTCTAGCGGCGCTCGACGCCAGGGTGCGCGAGCTCGCCTGCCGGGCCGTCGACCGGATGGAGTCCGCTGGAGGTCGGTGCGACGTCGCGCAGGAGGTTGCTGCACCATTCCCGCTGGAGACCATCTTGTCCCTGCTCGGCCTCCCGGAGAGCGACTTCGCGTTCGTGCTCCGCCTGAGCCAGCAGCTCCTCAACTCGAGCGTCGATGCCACCGCGGTGCCGCGGACCGAGGAGGAGCAGCGCGACCTGATGCAGACGTTCTCGGACTACTTCACCGCGCTCACCCTGGACCGGCGTGCCCGTCCGACTGACGATTTGGCGTCGGCCATCGCCAACGCCGACGTGCCTGGCATCGGTGAGATGCCCATGGCCGACGCCATCGGCTA
>JAYTFI010000464.1:0-4381 GCA_043734485.1 Acidimicrobiales bacterium
AGCGTGCGGATGAGGCCGTCGTTGCGCTGCACCGTCCCCTCGCCTCGGAGCTCGAAGCCGAGATAGTCGCGCCCGACGACCTCGTCACATGCCTTGCGATACGCGTCCACACCGCCAACGTAGGGGAGGAACACCCGCGGCTTGCCGGGCACGTTCGCGCCCATGTACCAAGAGTTGGCCTGCGGATAGAGGGTGATGTCAGCGCAGTCGTTCACATGACGACCCCATCCGGCTTCGGCCGTCGGCGTCGGCTCGATGGTGTCGAAACCGTCCGTACGCATACGATCGATCGTGTCGGCGACCCAGTCGACATGCTGCTCGATGGAGACGGCCATGTTCGACAGCACGGACGGGCTGCCCGGCCCGGTGATCATGAAGAAGTTCGGGAACCCGACTGTGGTGAGGCCGAGGTACGTGTGCGGCCCGTGGGCCCATTTGTCGGCCAGGCGCTCGCCATTGCGTCCCGTTATGTCGACTGAGACGATGGCACCGGTCATCGCGTCGAAGCCCGTGGCGTAGACGATCGCGTCGAACTCGTAGGAAGCGTCGCTGGTGTCGATGCCGGTCTCGGTGATGGTGGCGATCGGATGCTTGCGGAGGTCAACCAGGCTGACGTGCGACTTGTTGTACGTGTCGTAGTAGTTCGTGTCGAGACACGGCCGCTTGGTGCCGAATGGGTGGTCCTTCGGGCACAGCGTCTCGGCCGTCTCGGGGTCCTTCACGATCGAGCGGATCTTTCCGCGGATGAATTCGGCCACGAACTCGTTGGCCTCGTTGCTGGTGAGGATGTCGTTGAACACGCCGAGCATCGAGAACAGCTCGCCCGCCTCCCATGCCTCATCAAGCCGGGCGGCCCGTACGTCGTCATCGACGGTAAGCGCGCTTAGCTCAGTGATCGGCAGGGGCACACCGCCACGCGACCACTTGGCCTCGGCGCGGTACTCGGGGCGACGGCCGTCGATGGCAGCCAGCCTGCCCGCCGCGACGGGACCGTTCTTCGCGGGCAGCGAGAAGTTCGGCGTGCGCTGGAACACGGTCATCGCGCTCGCCTGCGCGGCGATGAGGGGGATCGACTGGATGCCAGACGACCCGGTGCCGATCACCCCGACCCGCTTGCCACTGAAGTCGACGCCCTCGTGGGGCCAGCGGCTGGTGTAGTACACCTCGCCCTTGAACCGTTCGCCACCGGTGATCTCGGCCGCCTTTGGCAGCGACAGGCAGCCGGTCGCCATCACGTAGTGGCGACAGGTGACCTCGTCGCCCTTCGCCGTCCGAATTCGCCACAGTGAGGCGCCGTCGTCCCACACGGCCTTGTCGACCCTGGTCGAGAACTGGATGTCGCGCCGCAGATCGTGCTTCTCGGCGACGTGCTGCAGATAGCGCAGGATCTCGGGCTGGGTGGCGTACTTCTCGGACCACTTCCAGGTCTCGTCGAGCTCGGCATCGAAGCTGTAGGAGTAGTCGGTGGTCGGGACGTCGCAGCGCGCACCGGGGTAGCGGTTCCAGAACCACGTGCCTCCGACGTCGCTGCCCGACTCGAACGCCTTGGCCGAGAGGCCCAGCCCTCGGAGACGGTGCAGGAGGTAGAGGCCGGCGAGCCCTGCGCCGACGACGACCACGTCGACATCGGGTGCTTCGGAACGTGGTTGCGCAGAACGACCTTCACCCGCGTCAGTAGTGACCGACATCGAGTCCTCCTCATTGAGCATCCGGTGGTGCGCGGTCACCCCTGCGACCGCCGCACACATCCTCGCGCGGACCCCGCTCCAGGTCACATCGGCCTTCGAAGCACGAACGCGATCCCGCTGCGGCATCGGACCTTCTTCCGTACCGTGACCCTCTTGACATCCCGACGGGAGCGTGACGGTCGCCGCATGCCTGCAGCCGATCCGGACGAGTAGCGGTGGCCGACACCTTCATCTCGTACGCCCGATCTCGTACGCCGCGAGGACACGGAGTTCGTTCGTTCGTGTTCGTCATCAGCGCCGACTCGGTCGCGTCGGCGACGTGCGGACTCGAGCTCGCCCATGCGGCCGGGCAGCACAAGCGCCTCGTACCCGTCGTGTGGCGCGAACCCGACGGTGATGTGCCGGCGGCGCTCGCCGCGCTCAACTGGATCTTCTTCCGCGAGAGTGACGATTTCGATGCCGGGGTCGAAGCCCTCGTACGCGCCCTCGAGACGGACATCGACCTCGTCCGGACGCAGACGCGCGTCCTCACCCGAGCGAAGGCGAGGGAGCTTGGCGGTCGCCGTACGAGCCCGCTCCTGCGCGGCGAGGAACTGCACCAGGCCGAGGCATGGCTGGCCCGTGCCGCATCCGGGGCCGAGCCGAAGCCGACCGATCTGCAGGCGGCGTTCGTGTCGGCCAGCGCCGCCTGCGACTTTGGTGTCTCACCATGTGCATGAGCATGTGGGCCAATTGGTGCCTTTGATGGTGTGCATAGCGGTGCTTATTGTGGTGTTTATCGTGATGTAGTCTGGTCGGCGTGAGTCGGACCAACGTTGACATCGACGATGAGGCCTGCGAGATGGTCATGCGCCTGAACGGGCTCTCCACGAAGCGCGAGGCAATCAACTTCGCGCTCCGCAAGTCCGCCGAACGAGTGCTGTCGAACGACCAGATCCTGGCGCTGGGCGGAACGATGCCCGACTTCGCGCTTGCCGAGATGCCCGGCGATGCTCCTCCTCGTTGACTCGTCGGCGTGGGTCGAATTCCTGCGAGGAACGGGCTCGCGCACGGATCTGCGGCTTCGTGAGGCGCTGCGGTCGGGCGAGGTGGCGACGACTGATGCGGTGATGCTGGAAATCGTCGGTGGTGCCAAGGACATCGGGCAACGGGACCAGCTCGTCGGCATGTTGGACGGCGTCGAATACGTACGCCAGGTTCCGAGGACCGACGTCCTCGACGCGGCGGAGATCTACCGTGTCTGTCGCCGGCAAGGCATCACGGTCAGGTCGTGGCTCGACTGCGTGATCGCCGCCGTCGCCATTCGCAGCGCAATGCCGTTGCTGCATGCCGATGCCGACTTCTCTCGCATCGCCGAACACTCGGATCTGGTGGAGCAGACGTTCTGAGCCGCGCCGTTCAATTCGGCGGCGTGACCCGCCGGCAATCAGCTCAGGGGAACACGACGGTTTTGTGCCCGACGAGCAGAATCCGGTTCTCGGCCCAGTAGCGCACTGCCCGGGAGAGCACCTGCCGCTCGACGTCCTGGCCCAGTCGGGTCAGCTGCTCGGCGGTCTGCGCGTGCGTGACGCGGACCACGTCCTGCTCGATGATGGGGCCCTCGTCGAGGTCGGTGGTGACGTAGTGAGCAGTCGCGCCGACGAGCTTCACGCCGCGGTCGTGGGCCTGGTGGTATGGCCGGGCCCCTTTGAAACCGGGCAGGAATGAGTGGTGGATGTTGATCGCCCGCCCGGCCAGCCTGCGGCACAGATCGTTGCTGAGGATCTGCATGTAGCGGGCCAGCACGACCAGCTCGATACGGTGCTCTTCGACGAGACGCAGGATCGCGGCTTCCTGGTCCGGCTTCGTGGCCGGAGTAACCGGTAAGTGCACATATGGGATTCCGTAGCGGTCGGCGACATCCTCGCAATCGGGATGGTTCGAGCCGATCAAGGGGATGTCGACTTGGATCTCGCCGTTGCGCCAGCGGTAGAGCAGATCGACGAGGCAGTGGTCGAACTTCGACACCATCACCATGATGCGCGGTCGGTCGTCGACACGGCGCACGACGATGGTCGGTGCAAACTCTGTCAGCCGCGCGCGCAGCGTCGACTCCATGTGCTCGGACGACTCGGCGGCATTGGTATCGACGACCATGCGCAGGCAGAACAGGCCGGTGTCGGGGTCGCCGAACTGGGCGCTGTCGACGATGTTTCCCTGCAGTTCGAGGAGCGCACCCGACACGGCGAAGACGATCCCGGGACGATCCGGGCAAAGGAGGGTGAGGACATGGCGGTGCGGCATGTGCACATCCTTCCCCACGCTCGGGCGGCCGCCGGCGCGCTCGACGGGTGGCTGTCGACCTGGCTGGGGGGCGCAGGCTCAAGCGTGACTGGGGGGCGCAGGCTCAGGCGTGGACGTCGATGAAGGGGTCGCCGAGCACGTCCTCGCGCAGCGTGAGCCCGAGGCCAGGCGCGTCGGCCTGCGGCCGCAGCTCCGAACCCTGGCGGGGTGACGGACCCTCGACGTGGGTGACAGTGACCCACGAGTCGAAGTCGACCGAGTGCACACGCAGCCGGGCCGGCGTCGAGCCGTTCATGTGCGCGAACGTCGTATCCGCGAGGTCGCATCCCGACGGGTCTTCCACCGTGACGCCGACTCCGAGCTCGACAGCGACGTCGCGGATCAGCCGCGCCGGCGTGATGCCACCGACG
>JAYTFI010000465.1:0-1952 GCA_043734485.1 Acidimicrobiales bacterium
GCCGGGCGAGCGCGGCGGATCGGGACGCCAGGCGACCAGCCGCGTGCGCCGTGCGTGACGATTCGAAGCCTGTGAGCACCCGATGGGTGCGGTGAGCGATATCGTGCGCCTTGCCGTCGTGCCGATCCGCCGCGCTCATGTTCCAGCGCACCCACCGAGCCCGACAAGCCCACGTCACTCCAACAGAGCCGCACCCTATTGATTGCACGGTTGTCGCCGGCAGATAGTGGCGAACGTCCCAATTCGGGCGTGCCGAAACGGCGCTGATCGACGCCGCTGCGGCCGACTCCTTCTCGCGTCGGCCAGTCGGCGAACAGCGTCCGCGTCGACCGTGATCTGTGCGACGAGGTATGGCCGGCCCTCGCCGATCATGACGGGCCTGCGAGACTCCTCTCGATTCGGGACCTTTGGCCGACACGAAGGGGACCGTTGGCGCTTGAGCCGTCCCCGTCGGATTCACAATGCTCGACGTATGTCTCAGGAACGCACCGTGGACAACACCGAAGCCGCACTGGCGCTGGCTCACGAGGAGGTGCGAGTGCGGGAGCTCCTCGCCCGGCTCGAGACCGGCGGAATCATCGGCCACACCGGGCTGACGGAGCACCTGCTGCCCGTGGAGGACCGCTCGCCGGGCGGCGGGGCCGAACTGGCCGAGCGGGAGCTCGAGCTCGGTCTGGTCCAGGATCTCGAGTCCGAGTTGCGGGCGATCGAACGGGCCCGCGATCGACTGCGTGAAGGACGCTACGGGCGCTGTGCGAAGTGTGGCGTACCGATCGGCATGCTCCGACTCCAGGCGGTGCCCACTACTGACCGCTGCGTGCAGCACGCCTGAGGCGGTCAGCACGGACCATGTCGCGTTCTTCAACCTTCGAGCGGCTGAACCGCTCGTCACGCAGCTCGACCGCTTCATCGGGAGATCCGTCATGCCATCTTCGACCTCCACAGCGACTGAAGTTCACTCCTCCTTCGCCTTCTCCGATCTGGTTGCCAGCCTTGAGAGCGAGGCGGAGGGTCGTCCAGTGCTGGACCTCGCCCGAGGCCTGTCCCGTCGATCCGGCATCCCGCTCGAGCTCGTCACCGTGAACAGCCCCGGCACGGCCGAACGACGCGACCGCGACGAGCTGCAGGCCGCGCTGGATCGCGCCGGCGCCGAAGGAACGCCACTGGTGCTACACGGTGATGACGTGGCCGTGGCCGTCGCCGGGCATCTCGATCAACTCGTCAATCCCCTTGTCTGCATGGTCAGCCGAGGTCGGCGCCCGTTCGGCGCGATGGTTCTCGGCAGCGCGAGCGAGGAGCTCCTCCGGCGAACGCGTCATCCGGTGCTCCTGGTCGGTCCGAAGGCCCGGGCCATCACCACGCTGTCACGGACGCTCGTGGCGTGCCTTGACGGGACGGACGCCTCCGAGCACATCCTTCCCGTCGTCCTGGCGTGGACGTCCACCTTCGGCGGTGACGTGCTCGCGGTTCGATATGTCGCCGACGACGTGTCGGCCGACGAGGCCCGCATCGGCGCTGCGCAGCTGGAGCGGGCCGTCGTCTGGCTCCGCGAGCGTGATGTGGCCGCCGGCTCCGAAGTTATCGAGGGTCGCTCGGCATCCACCGCAATCTGCGAGGTCGCCCGCCGCTTCGGCGTGTCCGCAGTGGCGATGACGACCCACGCACGACCTCCGCTGCGGCGTATCGAGTTCGGCAGCGTCGCGCTGGACGTGCTGCGCGATGCCTCGCGACCCGTGCTGCTCGTGAACCCGGCGGCCGCGTAGGTCGTCGGCACCGTCCAGCGTGACAACGCACGCCGGTGGCGTGAACTGCGTCAGGTATCTGCTCGTTGAATCGACTGCGTATCCAGACGGAGTAAGTGACTTCGTGCCCTTCCGCCCGCCGGCTGCAGTCCAGAAGATGGCGCTATGTCGTTCACTACGTTCCTCCTCGCTCTCGCGTGTCTATGGCTC
>JAYTFI010000466.1:0-3030 GCA_043734485.1 Acidimicrobiales bacterium
CCGGGTGCCCCTGCGGCACGTCCCAACTACATGCCCGGCCGTCCCGGCGGCGGCAACTTCCCACGCGGCTCAGTGCCGGGTGCGGGTGTACCGCGCACGGGTCCGGGTGGTCCCGGTGGTCCTGGTGGTCCCGGTGGTCCGGGTCGCGGTGGTCCCGGCGCAGGCCGTGGCAACGCCCGTCCGCAGCAGCGCCAGTCACGCAGCAAGCGGCGCAAGGCGTTCGAAGAGCTCGAGCCGACGCGTCTCACCAACTACACAAAGAGCGATGCGGCCGTCCCAACGGGCGAGATCATCATCGAGCGCGGCATGTCGGCCCAGGAGGTCGGTCCGAAATTCAACCGCACCGCGGCCGACGTCGTGCGCTTCCTCATGCAGCAGGGCGAGATGGTCACGGCCACTGCCAGCCTGAACGATGAGATGATCGAGCTGTTCGCGCTCGAGGTCGGTGGGCAACTCCTACTCGTCGACGCCGGTCAGCAGCAGGAGACCGAGCTCCAGCAGCTCTTCGACGACGGTGAATACGACCCGGAGAAGGAGCAGCCGCGTCCGCCGATCATCACGGTCATGGGTCACGTCGACCATGGCAAGACGCTCCTCCTGGACCGCATCCGCAATGCGAACGTGATCGCCGGCGAGGCCGGCGGCATCACCCAGCACATCGGTGCGTACCAGGTCGAGAAAGACGGTCGCAAGATCTCGTTCATCGACACCCCGGGCCATGAGGCGTTCACCGCCATGCGCGCCCGCGGCGCCAACGCCACCGACATCGTCATCCTCGTGGTGGCGGCGACGGATGGCGTCATGCCCCAGACGATCGAGGCCCTCAACCAGGCCAAGTTCGCCGAGGTGCCGATCATCGTGGCCATCAACAAGATCGACGCCCCCGGTGCCGATCCCAACCGGGTCATGCAGCAGCTCACCGAGTACGAGATGGTCCCCGAGCAGTGGGGCGGCGACACGATCATGGTCGAGATCTCCGCACTGCAGAGCCTCGGCATCGACGACCTGCTTGAGCAGGTCCTCGTCGTCGCCGACCTCGAAGAGCTCACCGCCAACCCCGATGGTCCGGCTCGAGGCATCGTCCTCGAAGCCAACCTCGACACCGGTCGTGGCCCCGTCGCCACGGTCCTCGTCGAGCAGGGCACGCTGCGGGTCGGCGATCCCATCGTCGCCGGCGCAGCCTGGGGCACCGTCCGCGCGATCATCAACGACAAGGGTGAGCAGATCAAGGAAGCCCTTCCGTCCATGCCGGTCCAGGTGCTCGGGCTCTCGCTCGTGCCCGGTGCCGGTGACGAACTGCGGGTCGCACCGCAGCTGAAGACGGCGAAGACCGTCGCCGAGGCCCGCGAACAGCGGTTCCGCTTCGCCGGCCTGCGTGGGTCGTCGTCGGCCGTCGGCGGCGGCGTGAAGCTCGAAGACATCTTCGACCAGATCCAGAAGGGCGAGGCGGCGACGCTGAACCTGATCCTGAAGGCCGACGTCCAGGGTTCGCTCGAAGCGTTGACCGACAGCCTGAAGCGCCTCGAGCGCCCCGAGGTGAAGCTTGCGTTCGTGAGCCGTGCCGTCGGTGGCGTCACCGAGAACGACATCCAGCACGCCGCGACGACAGGGTCCACGATCATCGCCTTCAACGTCCGCCCCGATCGCAAGAGCCGGGCGCTGGCGGAGGAGATGGACGTCGACATCCGCACGTACCAGATCATCTACAAGGTCATCGAGGACATGCAGGCGGCCATGGTCGGCCTCCTGAAGCCCGAGATCGAGGAGATCGTCACCGGCGACGCCGAGGTTCGTGCCGTGTTCAGCGTCCCGAAGGTCGGCGCCATCGCCGGTTGCTACGTGCTCAACGGCACCATCACCCGCGGCTCGAAGGTGCGCTTCCTCCGGGAAGGCGTCGTCATCTGGACCGGGTCCATCGCCTCGCTGCGGCGGGTCAAGGACGACGTTCGCGAGGTGCAGACCGGTTTCGAGTGTGGCATCGGCCTCTCGGACTTCAAGGACCTCAAAGAGGGCGACGTCATCGAGACCTACGAAGAGCGCGAGATCGCGCGAGTTTGACGGCTCGAAGGGGCCGTGGGTGAGAGCGATAGCGAGCGCAGCGAGTGAAGCGTCGAATCCCCGAAGAGGCTGCAACCGGTGGGTGCCGAAACGAAGTGGAGGCGGGGCCCACCGCCAATGAGTCTCAGGGTATGCGCGCTGTTGATTGAGCTGCACCTTCCGCTGACGCATTCGCTGAAGGAGAAACGAGCGGTTGTGCGACCCGTCCTCGACGGGCTGCACAACCGTTTTCGCGTCAGCGTGTCCGAGGTCGACCACCACGACCTCTGGCAGCGCTGCACCATCGGCGTCGCAGTGGTTGGAGCGACGGCGCACCATGTTGAAGACGTGCTCGACAGCTGTGAGCGCTTCATCTGGAGCTTCCCTGAGCTCGAAGTCATCGGGTCCGAACGGTCCTGGTTGGAGTGAAGCCGCTGTCAGCCACCGAGCGCGGCCGTTGCGAAAGCCATGGAAGACTCACCGACATGCCGTCGAGGAGCCGACACAGCGGACGCACCAGCAGTCGCCACTATCCCCGTACGGCACGTATCAACGAGGTCCTGCGTGAGGTGATCGCCGAAGAGCTCGAGCAAATCGGTGACGACGGTCTCGATCTCGTCACGGTCACCGGTGTCAACGTCGATCCGGACCTGCGTCACGCCACGGTCTGGTTCTCGGCGCTCACCGGCGCTGCAGGGATCGACGGCGCGACCAAGGCGTTGGCCGTTCATCGAGTCGAGCTGCAGGCCGCGGTTGCGCGCCAGGTTCGGATGAAGTGGACGCCGCTGCTGCAGTTCAAGGCCGACCCGGCCATCACCGAGGGTATTCGGATCGAAGAGGTCATCCGCGACATGCCCCGTTCGCCGGAGGGCATCGATTACGGCATCGACGATCCCGACGATCCCGACGATCCCGCCGATGCCGCCGATGCCGCGCACCCCGAACCCAGCGCCGAGCCGTGAACCCAGGCGAAGCTCAGCGCGCGGACTATCA
>JAYTFI010000467.1:0-3765 GCA_043734485.1 Acidimicrobiales bacterium
GTCGGTGCGCATGTGCACCTGGAGATGGCCGACGCTCGGGGTGGCCTGCACCACGAAGTTCGAGTCGCCCTGCAGGGTCTTGGCCGTGGTGGACGACGAGAACGCGTCCCAGTCGAACTGGCCCGACTGCAGGCCGGCGAGGCGGGCGCTGTCGTCCTTGAGCTGCGTGATCTGCAGACGCTCGAAGTTCGGCTGGCGGGCCTTGTCGTAGTAGGTCGGGTTGCGCTTGAACGTGACGCCCTGATCAACCACGTACTTCTCGAGGATCCAGGGCCCGCTACCGATGAAGGACTTCTCCCACGTACCATCGACGTAGTCCTTCGGGAGGATGATCGAGTTGTAGTTGTCGGAGCTCACAAGATAGGGAAACGCGCCGACAGGCGAATCAAGCTGGAAGGTGACGGTGTAGTCGTCGATCTTCTTCGTGTTGCCCTTCTGCAGGAGGCCCTTGAACACGGATAACGCGTTCGACTTGTTGGCGGGGTCGGCGAGACGGTCGAAGCTCGCGACGACGTCGTCGGCCGTCAGCTTCTTGCCGTTGTGGAACGTGATGCCCTTGCGGATCTTGAACGTCCAGAGGGTGGAGTCGGCGTTGGCCGACCAGCTCTCGGCCACGCGGGGCTCGAGGGTGAGGTTGTTGTTGTCGAAGGCGAGGTACTCGCCTGCGAGTCCCAGCAGCAGCAGCGAGCCGCCGTTGTTGGCGATGACCGGGTCGATCTTGCCCCCCGGCGCGATCGTGCTCACACGCAGCAGAGCCTTGCGGCCGCCGGCCGCGGGCTTCGTCCTCTTCTTCGCCGCCGCCTCGGCCCCGCCTGCAACGATCAGCCCGGCGAAGGGGATACTGAGGCCGGCGACAGACGCCGCGCGGAGGAAGTCCCGCCGGCTGAGCCCGCCGTGGCGGTACTCGTCAATGACGTGGTTCTCCCGCTCGGTGAGCTGTCGGCGTGCCGCGTCGATGTGCGCGTTCCTGTCAGAAGTCATTGAAACGTCCCTTTGGCTTGGTGGCGAGTGGACGGCGAACACACATTTGCGTGGTCCTCCCGCGGTTGGTGGTCGTGCGACAGTACCCACCTGCGGTGGCACGGTCCAGCGCCTCCCTGTGAATGCTGTGCGGGCCGGTGGCCTCCGCTGCGATTGGATCAGGCGATGCGGTATCGCTCGAGGGCGTCGAAGTCGGGCTCGACGCCCAAGCCCGGACCGTCGGGCGGACGGATCGTGCCGTCGTCCGCGATCTCGACAGGTGCCGGCAACAGCCAGTCACGCCGTGCCGGCAGCCACGCCGGGTCGTCGAAGGGCACCTCGACGAACGGGACGTTCGAACAACCCAGCGCGGCGTGGAGGTTGGCCACCATGCCGTAGCCGTTCGACCAGGTGTGCGGCGACCACGAACGTCCGCACAGCTCGGCGAAGGCGGCGATGCGGCGGCACCCGCCGATGCCTCCGGTGAGCACCACGTCGGGCTGCAGCACGTCGATGCCACCGCGCAGCACGAGGTCACGCGCTTCACGCAGGTCGCGCACCATCTCGCCACCAGCGAGGCGGAGGTCCGTCCGCGCCCGCAGCGCGGCCCAACCGTCGACGTTCCAGGTGTCGAGCGGCTCCTCTAGCCAGTACACGCCGATGCCTTCGAGCTCACGTGCGACCTGCGCGGCCGTGGCCACGTCCCAGCGCGGCGACGTGTCGCCCTCCATGCGCCAGCCCTGGTTGGCGTCGACCATCAGCTCGATGCCCGGACCGACCGCGTCACGGAGCTGTTCGAGCACGGCCACGTCGTCGCGCCAGTCGGCATGATGGAAGCGGATCTTCACGGCCCCGATCCCCCGAGACTGCAGCGCCTTCACCCGCCGGATGCGCTCCTCGGCACTCATCAGCTCGCCCGAACTGGCGTAAGCCTTCAGCGATTCGCTGCGACCGCCCAGCAGCTTCCATACCGGCTGGCCGAGGGCCCGACCGACGACATCCCACACCGCGACCTCGACGACCCACGGACGAGAGCGATGGAAGTCGGTGGTCTCACAGATCTGGCGGACCACTTCCGTGCGGAACGGATCGAGGCCGACGAGGAAGCGCTTGAGGACGGCGACATCGGGCAGGAAGTCGCCCGAGGCGTGACCGGTGATGCCCTCATCCGTATGCACGCTGATGATCTCGGCCTCCTGCTGGACACGCGGGATCGGGTCCCACGCAGCCCGGAACGGCGGATCAAGCGGGTAGCGGTAGCGCCTGACCTCGATGTCGGTGATCTTCATGGCCGACAGCCTTCACCATCAGCCCCGTTCACCATCAGCCCCGTTCACCATCAGCCTGTGGTGGCCGAGGCGGCATCGACGTGGCCGGCGCCGGTGATCCGCAGGCCGACGAGGCTGCGCTTCGATGCCGCGTTGTGGTTGGCGAAGTACGGGATCACGATCGGGGTGTCGTCGAGCAGCAGCTCCTCGACCCTCCTGGCCGCTGCCTTCTGGGATGCGACATCGAGGGCGGCGTTGTACTGGGCCACCAGGACGTCGTACATCGGGCTCCGGTAATGCGCCGCGTTCCAGGCGCCATCCGAGCGCAGCGGAGCCCAGAGGAAGAAGTTCGGCACGCCTCGATGGCGATAGTCGGTGATCCCCATCGCGGAGTCGAGCCAGGCCTTCGTGTAGTAATCCGCTGTCAGGTTCGGCTGCACGACGATCCCGATCTGCTTCGCCGAGCTCTGGACCCGACCGGCAAGGGCAGCCACATCAAGCCCCGGCCACAGGTCGAGCTGCACCTCGAAACCGTCCGCCACACCAGCGTCCTTCATGAGCTGGCGGGCCCTGTCCAGATCCGCCCTGCGTTGTGGCACCGAGGCATCGGTGGCTGCGAAGACTGGCGCAAACGGGCTGTCGTTCCCAAGGTCTCCCCTGCCCGCGGTCATCGCTGCGACGGTCGAGTCGCGATCAAGCGTGAGCGCAAGCGCTTGGCGCACCCGTTTGTCCGCGAAGACACCGTCGTTGCGGAGGTGGATCTGGCGATGCGACGACGTGCGGATGGACTGGACGACGACGGCCGGGTCCGCGGCCAGAAGTTGCGCGCCGGCGACACCCACTTTGGCGATGGCATCGATCTGACCCGCCTGCAGTTGTTGAACCGCCGCGCCCTCATCGCCCAGCAGCGAGAGCACGAGCGTCTCGAACCTCGGTATCCGAGCACGGTCCCAATAACCGGCGTTGCGCTTGTAGGTGACACTCAGGCCGGCTCTGTACTCCTGACGGATCCACGGGCCGGTGCCGACGAAGGTCTTCTCCCAGTCACCCGCGTAGTTCTTCGGAAGGATGACTGCGTTGACGTTGTCCGAGCTGACGAGGTACGGAAAGTTGGCGTAGGGGACGTTGAGCTCGAAGCTGACGGTGTAGGAATCGACCTTCGTCGTGTTGCCCTTGGCCAGCACGCCGCCGAACACCGACAGCGCGGTCGAGGAGTTGGCCGGATCGGTCAGCCGATCGAATGTGGCCACGATGTCGTCGGCCGTGAGCCCCTTCCCATTGTGGAACCGCACGCCCTTGCGCACGGCGAAGGTCCACTGGGACGCGTCGGCATTCGGTTTCCAGCTGGTGCCGAGCCTGGGCTCGAGCTGCAGCCGGTCGTTCGACCAGGTGAGGTACTCGGCACTCTGGCCGAGGATGGCCACGGCACCGTCGCTGTCGAGCGAGAGCGGGTCGAGCCGGTCGGTGGGTGCGGCAACGCCGATTCGCAACGTTGCGAGCCGCTTCGCCGTTCGTGGAATCGGGGCCGCCGACGCCA
>JAYTFI010000468.1:0-3881 GCA_043734485.1 Acidimicrobiales bacterium
CCACTGTCCATGCTGGCGAGGTGGTGCTCTGTGCCGGCGCGGTGCACTCCCCGGCCATCCTGCTGCGCTCGGACATCGGGCCTGAAGGGTCGATCGCCCGGCTGCCCGTCGGCCGACATCTCCAGGACCATCCCATGTGCTCGCTGGTGATCCCGCTTCGCACCGAGGCGCTTCCACTGACGCCCTTCGACCGCCACACGAACATCTGTGTGCGGTACTCCTCCGAGCTCTCCGGGGCGGGCCGCAACGACATGATGCTCGTCGGTATGAACATCACCCCGATGGCGCCGGTCGGCCTGCTCGGGGTGTGGGTCAACGAGTGCTACTCCGAGGGGATGCTGACGCTCGCATCCGACGACCCAGCTGTCGATCCGATCATCGACGAGCGGATGCTCGACGACGAGCGCGACATGGTGCGGATGCGCGACGGCATCCGGCGCCTGCTCGACATCGCCTCGTCTCCATCCGTACAGTCGATCACCGTCGCCGAGATCACCGGCATCATCGCTCCGCCGGCCTCGGACGCGCCCGATGCCGAGATCGATTCATGGGCGTCGTGCACCGCGAAGGACGCGCAGCACATCTGCTCGACGGCTCGGATGGGAACCGACGACGACCACGACTCCGTGGTCGACCCGCAGTGCCGCGTCCGCAGTGTGGCACGGCTTCGCGTGGTCGATGCCTCGGTGTTCCCGCGTGTACCGAGGGCCAACACGCACCTGGCGGTGCTGGCCGTTGCGGAACGGGCCTCGGCGATGTTCCGCCAGCGTCAGGGCCCGTAGCTCCCTGCCGGAAGCTCCGTGGCCCATGTGGCCTACCCTCAACCTGTGCCCGAGACCGCCGCGCCGGAGCGGATACTCATCATCGAAGACGACGACCGAATCGCCAGCGGGCTGGCTCGTGCCTTCGAGGCCAATGGGTATCTGCCTGAACGCGTTTCCACCGGGGCTGACGGCATCCACCGCGCCGCAGCACTGCCGCTGATCGACCTCGTCCTTCTCGACCTGGGCCTACCTGACATCGACGGCATCGAGGTGTGCCGGACGATCCATCGGGCTCGTCAGACGGTACCGATCGTCGTGCTCACGGCCCGACGCGAAGAGATCGACATCGTGATGGGGCTCGATGCCGGCGCCGTCGACTACATCGCTAAGCCGTTCCGCCTCGCCGAACTGCTGGCCCGGGTGCGGGCCCAACTGCGTCGACCCGTCGTGACGGACGAGATGCCAGACGGCGCCTCAGTAGCGAACGACATCATCAGCGTCGGCGATGTCGTCGTCGACCGTGCGGCTCGGCGAGTCCGTGTTGGCGATTCGGAGATCACCCTGCGGGCAAAGGAGTTCGATCTGCTCGCCGTGCTCATCGCCAATGCCGGACATGTCGTGTCCCGCGAGCGGCTCATGGCCGACGTCTGGGACGAGCACTGGTTCGGCTCCACGAAGACGCTGGATGTCCACATCGCCTCGCTGCGCCGACGCCTCGGCGAAGAACCGGGGCAGCCGAGCAGGATCACGACCCTGCGAGCCGTGGGATATCGATACGAATCACCCTCTGCTGTCGTGAGCACATGAGATGACCATGAGATGACCGTGAGATGACCGTGTGAGACGGCGAATCCTGTCCGCCATCCTGATCACCACAGCGTTCGCGCTCGTGCTGTTTGGCGTCCCGCTCGCCGTCGCACTGGCACGATCGGCGTTGGACGACGCCACCATCCGACTCGAACGCGAGGCGACGCTCGCGGCGCGGGCCGTGCCTTCGGGATACCGGACATCGACGGATCCGGTCGAGCTTCCGTCTGCGAAGGGCCTGACGCTCGGTCTCTACGGTCCGGATGGTCGTCTGTTCACGGGCACAGGACCGCAACGCGCCGACCAGCTCGTGATCGATGCCCAACGCAACCAAATTCGTAGCGGCGAGATCAGCGAGGGCCTCGTTGCGGCCGTGCCGGTCACGGCGGACGAACGGGTCATCGGCGTTGTCCGCGCCGAACGGTCATTGCGCGCCGTCGATGCCCGCGTCACCCGCGCGTGGCTCCTTCTGGCGAGCTTCGGCGCGGCAGTCCTCATCCTCTCGGGATTCATCGGGCGCTCGCTCGCCGATCGGATCGCGCGTCGGGTGCGAGACGTCCGAGATGCCGCGGTGCAGCTCGGCGACGGTGATTTCACCATTGCCGCCGAGCCGACCGGGATCCGGGAGCTCGATGAGGTCACCGGCGCGCTGCACACCACTGCGCAACGCCTCGAGCGCGCCCTCGAACGCGAACGTGCCTTCAGCGCAGACGCCTCACATCAACTCCGTACACCGCTCACCGGCCTCCGGCTCATCATCGACAACGAGCTCGCCGCGCCCGGCCGTCCACCCGGGATCGCCCTCACGGAAGCGCTCGCCGAGATCGACCGCCTCGAGGTCACCATCGACTCGCTCCTCGAACTTGCCCATGGGGCCGGCTCCACCGACCGGCCAGTCCTCGACATCGAACGGGTCCTCCGTGATGCATCGCAGCACTGGCACTCCGTGCTCGCCGCTTCGACGCGGCAGCTGCGGGTCGTCAGGTCCGCAGCTGCGAATCCGAAGGCGCGACATCACGCCATCGCGCAAGCACTCGACGTCCTCATCGACAACGCCTGCCGCCACGGTCGCGGCACCGTCACGGTCGAGGCCCGGGACATCGCCATGGGCGTCGCCATCACCGTCACCGATGAAGGCCCCGGCATCGACACCGACGCGGACGACATCTTCCGCCGGCACCAGACCGGAACGACCGCGACCAGCGGTGAAGGGATCGGTCTCGCCCTCGCCCGATCGCTCGTCGACGGCGAAGGCGGACGTCTCGTCCTCGAGCGATCGCAGCCCGGGGCCAGCTTCGCCATCCTCCTGCCCGTCGGCGAAGCCGGCTACGCGCAGCGCAGGCGGGTCACCCAACCGTCGACCTGATGCCCGTCGTCGCGTTCGCTCCAGCCGGACCGATATCGCTATGGTCCGCGGCATGGAGACCAACGGACGTATCGCAGTCATCACAGGCGGGGCGAGCGGCATCGGCCGGGGCATGGCCCGGGCCTTCGCCGATGCAGGCATGAAGCTGATGCTGGCCGACCTCGACGAGACGATGCTCGCCGCGACGGTCGACGAGCTCGCCCAGCGGGGCATCGAGGTAGCCAGCCACCGGTGCGATGTGTCGAAACTCGAGGATGTCGAAGCACTGGCGGCGGCGACACTCGAGCGATTCGGCGCTGTCCATGTGCTGTGCAACAACGCCGGCATCGGCATTCCCACCCCGACGAACAACATCCGCATCGAAGACTGGCGCTGGATCATCGACGTCGACCTGTGGGGCCCGATCTACGGCGTCAAGACGTTCCTCCCCATCATGGAGGAGCAGGGCGAGGGCCACATCAATACGACGGCCTCGCTCGCGGGGCTGATTGCGGGCGGATTCATGGGTGCCTACAACGTGGCCAAGCACGGTGCCGTGGCGCTCATGGGCACGCTCGAGCGCGACCTCCGGGGCCGAAAGAGCCCGGTGCGGGCATCGGTGCTGTGCCCTGGCCCGATAAACACCGACATCAGCCGCCACTCTGTCGACTACCGGCCCAGCAGGGCCAAGCCGAAGGCCAACAGTGCCGCCGAAGGCAAGGCCGGCGCCACCATCCAGAACATCCTCGACACCGGCCTCGACCCCGACGAGGTCGGCCGCCTCGTGCTCGATGGCGTACGGCGCGACACGTTCTGGATCCTCACCCATCCGAACTTCTCGAAGGTCCTCACCCGTCAGCTCGACGCGCTCATCGGCGACGGCTCGCTCACGAAAGCCTGATCTGATCCTCCGGCTGGCCGCCCGGCGCCGACCTGGGCGACCGAAGTGCTCTCGTCGCCACGCA
>JAYTFI010000469.1:0-6830 GCA_043734485.1 Acidimicrobiales bacterium
ACGCGGTCTCGTCGAACCATTGCGACGCCGCCGGAACGACGACGCGAACCGCTGTTCTACAGCGAGATCGCGAAGAGCGCGAGGTAGACGGGCCACGCCGCCGCCAAGCCCCGATCGCCGCCGTCATCCTTGCGGCCCTTGGTAAACCGAACCCGTAATCCGGGCCGGTCGTGCGCGGCCTCGCGGAGGGGTGGGCGGAGCTGGAACGGTCAGGGCACTGGTGTGCTACTCGCCGTCCTCGTACTTGAAAGACAGCCGCAGTTTGGTTCGGAAGATGATGGCACCTTCCTCACCGAGATCGAGGTCTTGCTGGAGTACCTCCGCGACCCGTACGTTCCGGATGGTCTCACGGGCCTTTTTCACGGCCGCGGTGGCTGCGTCCTCCCACGAATCGCTGCTCGTGCCGATTATCTCGATCACTTTGTAGACGCTCATAGCTCTCTACCTCCTAGGAATTTTCTGACGGGGAAGCCGCCGACAGTATGACCGGTCATCCGGTTCGGTGCTCAGGCGGTCGCCGGCAGAACGCCGAATGACCACGCTCACAGGACTCGCACGACGCCGGTCGACCAGTCGACTTCGATCATCGCTCCGTCCGGAATCGACGGGCCCGATCTGAAGGGCACCCGGAGCGATTCGGGTTCTTCCCAACCATCCGCCGATGACGAGCTTCCTCGGCGTGCCGCTTTCGCGGTCGGGGAGCCGATGCGACCCGGCGTGTTTCGGGGCCTGTAGGGCCGCTGGTCGGGGGTCTCGGGTGCCCAGCGGGTTCATGTGTGTGGTTGCGGTGGTGTCGTGGCGGAGGGCGGCTGGCGAGGCGTTGGAGGATTATGGCGGCGGCGGCGGCGCGCGTCGTCGTCGCCATCGGATCGGGCTGGCTGTGCTCCTTCGGTGTGACGCCGGGACTGTCGGAAAGAAAGACGGTGTACGGGGGTTCTGGTCCGACGCGTTTTTGCATGTAGTTGGGATAGGTTGGTTGGGTGGAGGTGAGCGAGGAGGGTCTGGAGGAGTTCTTCTCGGCGATGGGTGTGGTGTTGGACGATCGGCAGCGGCGGTTGTTGGCAGGGGCGGCGGCTAAATTGTTGGGGCGGGGTGGGGCGACGGTGGTGGCTCGGGTGTCGGGTATGAGCCGTTCCACGGTCACTGATGGTAGGAAGGAGATTGATGCCGGGGTGGTGGCGTCGGATCGGATTCGGCGTGAGGGTTGCGGTCCGCCTCGGTTGGTTGATCTGAATCCGAATCTGTCGGTTGACGATGGTTGAGTCCCGAGAGGTGGTGTATGAGTCGTCGGTTGGGACGGTTCCTCGTCAACCTCAAGCCTAATTCCATGTGTGTCGTTCGGCTCGATGTGGAGCTTGCTTGCGTATCGACTGCTTGTCTGTGGGTATTTAGATCGTATTGGTGTGTGGGTGTGCGCGTTTGACTGGCGATGCCAGTGGCGGGTCGTTAATTATTTGGTCGAGGTCATGTTGAGGGTGGCTCGCAGCGTCTCGCACGTCCCGTCGCCCCGGACGGTGACGGGTGCCGGTGGCTGCCCTCGCCGAGGGTGCGCTCGCCCGACTACCCCGAGACCGGGCACTGCGAGATCGCCGAAACCGACTACGAAACTCATGATCACACCCGGTCGCATGGCCCACTCGGCCCGCCGATACACACTCCATCCCGATCGGGCGACGTCGTCGGTTGCGGTACCCGTGCTCCCAGCGCGGGACACGGAGGCGCGCCTACTCGAACACGGCCGTCCCGTCGGCGAGGAGGCGCAGGTGCCGCTTAGAAGGCCTCGGCCAGGCCGCGGAGTCGGCGGCCCGGCCGTTCACGACGCGACGATCCCGGCCAAGTACGGTTTCGTGGCGATCACGTCGCCGCCTCCCGGCACCACCGCCTCGACGAGTGCCGCAAGCGCCTCGCCGACCGCCGGCCAGAGCATGGGCGCACCCCCCGCACGAGCCTGGCGGCTCATCCGCACGGCACAACCGGGCTCGGTCAGGACCCGGACGATGGCCGAGGCCATGGCCGGCCTGTCGTCATGGGTCACCACGATCCCCGCCCCCGTGGCCAATGCTTCGCGCGCATGGGGGAACGCGGTGGCGACGACGGCTTTTCCGGCTGCGAGCGCCTCGACAAGCACACCGGACGTCACCTGCTCTCGGGAGTCGTACGGGATTAGTACGAGGTCGGCCTCCTCGATCACGCCCAGCAGCTCGGGCACGCTGCGGTAGCGGTCGTCGAAGGTGACGATCCCCTCGAGTCCGAGCGCGCGGACCCGCTCCACGAGGGATCTGCGGTAGCGCTCACCCTCCTGGGCCCGAACCTTCGGATGGGTCTCGCCGCAGATCCGGTACCGCACAGGCACGCCCGACGCGACGACGTCGGCGACGGCGTCGATCGCCAGCTCCAGGCCCTTCCCCGGCCCGACGAGCCCCCATGTCAGGAGCAACGGCGATCGACCAGACCCGAGCGGGTCGCGGTAGCGCGCCCAGTGCGCGCCATGGGGTATGACTACGGTGGAGCCCAAGAGCATCGGATGGTTGCGCAGGAGCGTGCCGCGTGCCGCCTCGCTCATGACCACGATCGCCTCGGAGCGCTCGCCCAGGCGATCGACGACCGCACGCTGCCCGGGCGTCGGACTCCGCAGGACCGTGTGCAGCACCGCCACCACCGGTACGTCGATCGCGTCGAGCAGCTCGAGCACATCGGACCCGTCTGATCCTGCGTAGATGCCGAACTCGTGCTCGACGATCAGGCAGTCGAGCTGTCGGCCGAACGCCACAGCTGCGTTAAAGGAACGACGGCAGCTCGGCCACCAGCGGACCGAGACCTCTGGCGCGGAATGGCTCGGCGCGAGCGGCGCTCGGCTGGTCACGGCCGCGCACGCCTCGATGATCGAGACGTCCCAGGAGGGTCGGGCATGTGCGAGCGGCGTCCGGCTCGCTGCCGCGAACGTTGCCAGCCCGCATTCGGTCGGCGGGTACGTGCTGAGCAACCCAACCGCGAGGCCGGGACCTTCGGCGGTCAGTTGCGGGAACGCCCGGGCCTCGTTACCGAGGAGGCACTCGGTGAAGGTCATGGGCCATCTTCACGACGTACGCTCTGAGGGCAACAGGGCCGGAAGTCCCAAATGCCCCGTGACTGCGGCAACGACCCGGGCGCACTGCGTATCGCGTCCGCACCGACGTGTTCACGCGGACCTCCGCCGACCGGACCCCGGCTCCGACGTGAACGCGTCGGCTTCTTCCAGTCGTTCAACCTCATTCCGACGCTCACGGCGATCGAGAACATCGTCCTCCCCGAGCGCCTCGCCAAGACCGAGGTCGACACGTCGTGGCTCGACAGCCGGCACGTCACCGCGAGACCGCCAACCCCGAGGCGATCTACCGGTGCCACCCGCACTTCGCGCACGAGACGTTCGCTCGCTGGTACGGAGGCGTCGATGCGGACCACGGCGCGGCCACCATCGAAAGTCGCGACGTGATCGTCGACACGAACACGAAGCTGCGAAAGGCCGGTATCGAGGTCATCACTATCGCCGGCAGCGAACTCGGACGGGGCCGCTGCGGACCTCGGTGCCTGAGCTGTCCCCTTCTGCGCGACGGCATCTGGGGCTACCCGGTGTCACTGGCCTCGAGGGCGCAGCCGTCTTCCTCGACCCGGTCGAGTTCGAGCGCGGCGCGGTCGCGCAGCTCGACGCGATCGTGGGCACGATTTTCGGATCGGACCCGGGTGCCGCCGACTTGGTCGTCGGTGCCCGTGGCAAAGGGCGGCTTCCTGGGCCGCGTCTCGGTTCCGTCTCGAGCCAGGTCGCCCATCGTGCCCACCGCCCCGTCTTGATCATCCGCCACGAGTCCTGAGCCGTCTCCACCGTTTCCGTCAACCCCAGGAGCACCATGACCCTGCCGCATCGTCGTCCCGGTGAACGAGACCGAGCAGTCCGACCACGCCGTACCCATCGCCGTCGCCCTCGCCCGGCGCATGCACGTGCGGGTCGCGCTCGTGAGCGCGGTCGAATGGCCCAATCTCGACCATCCCGGCCATGCCGGCTACCACGAGTCGCTCATGCAACCCTTCCCGGATGTCGCGGCCGACTCGATCGTCGTGCGCTCGAAGGTCGATACGGCATCGGCGATCCGCTCGGTCTGCGTGCCCGGCGACATCCTCTGCATCGGAGCCGGTCACGTCTCGGCTATCGGAGAGATGCTGCTGTCGAGCGTGTTCTTCGACCTGCTGCGGACCTTCCACGGCCCCGTTGTCGCTGTCGGACGGGGGGCAGTGCTCCCCGAGGGCGCCGATCGACTGCTCATCTGCGTCGATGGGCGGGCCCGGTCGGAGGAGGGGCTCGCGCTCGTGGCGACAGTCGGAGATCCGTGCGGCTTCCAGCCGTTCCTCGTCCAGACGGTGGACGAGCTGCACGACGCCGAGCGCCTACCGATGGACACCTCCGAGTCGGGCTACGTCCGCGCCTTGGCGGCCACCGTCACGTCCCGCTACGAGGTCGGCTGGGACGTGCTCCACGGCGACCCCAGCGAGGCGATCGCGAGCTACGCGAACAGCCCTGAGGTCGCGATGGTCGGGCTCGCAACCGATGCCCTGGACGCGCTCGGACGACTCATCTCGCCGAGCCTTGCCAACGAACTCCTGCAGACAAGCCCCCGTCCACTGCTCCTGATGAAGCCGGAGAGAGCGGTCATCGTCGAGGCGCATCCGATCGTCCCGCGCGCCGACGCAACGCCTCCGACGCAGGGATCGACGCCGTGAGCACGCGGCCCCCGCGCACCGGCACCAGCATGGCCCCGGCATCACCCTTCCACTCGGCGCCGAGCGCTCTCGATCAGCAGCCGGCGCTCGGCTGCGGCCAGCATGGTCCGCGCTGCCGCCGCAGCACCGGGATCCACCGAGACTGAGGTGATGCCGAAGCGTACGAGGTGCTCGGCGAAACTCGGCCGGTTCGACGGCGCCTGACCGCACAACGACGAGGTAAGGCCGTGCACCCTCGCCTCGCTGATGATGCGCTCAATCGTGCCCAGCACCGCGGCGTCCTCCTCGTCGAACAGCTCGGCGCACACCTCCGAGTCGCGGTCGACGCCGAGCACGAGCTGCGTGAGGTCGTTGGACCCGATCGACACGCCGTCGATGCCGAGCGAGGCATAGTCGGCGATGCGGTATGCGACGGACGGGACCTCGGCCATCACC
This sequence comes from Acidimicrobiales bacterium, assembly GCA_043734485.1. Classification (GTDB taxonomy): domain Bacteria; phylum Actinomycetota; class Acidimicrobiia; order Acidimicrobiales; family JANYDT01; genus JAYUDQ01. Next base: position 5,188 of record JAYTFI010000469.1, read on the forward strand.
CAGCGCTTCAGTCCCCGCTGACGGCCGAGCGCGCTGCGGTCGATCATCTCGAGGCACGCCTCGAGCTCCCAGAGCGTGCGCACGAACGGAATCATCACATGCACGTTCGGCGACTGCTCGCGCACCCTCGCGAGCATCTCAAGCTCGAGTCGGAACAGGTCGGGCTCGCGCACGTAGCGGTAACAACCCCGGTAGCCGATCATCGGGTTGTGCTCGATGGGCTCGAACGCTTCGCCTCCCGTAAGGCCGCGGAACTCGTTGGTGCGGAAGTCGTAGGTCCGGTAGATCACGGGACGGGGCGCGAACGCGGTGGCGATCCGAAGCAGCGACGCGGACATCTGCGACACGAACTCCTCCTGCCTGCCCTCGGCGAGTAGCTTTTTCGGATGCACACCGCCGAGCGCGTCGGTGAGCATGAACTCGGCCCGCAGCAGACCGACCCCGTCGACGTCCAGCGAGGCAGCCGCCTCCGCCTGGTCGGCCAAAGCCACGTTCACGTACAGGAGCGTCCCGGTGGTCTCGGCAGCTCGGCCGGCGACCTGCTCGGTCGGGCGCGGCTCGGTTCGCAGGGCGGCTGCCGCATCTCCGTTCGGGACGACGACCTCGCCGGCAGCGACCGTTCCCCTGCGGCCGTCGATCGTCACGATCTGCCCCGTCGCCAGGACGGTGGTGGCATGGCGCGCGCCGACAATGCAGGGCACGCCGAGCTCGCGGGTCAGGATGGCCGCGTGGCACGTTGTGCCGCCAGACTCCGTGACGACGGCCCCCGCTCGGTGCATCGTCGGACCCCAGTCGGGGTTCGTGGCCGGGGCCACGAGTATCTCGCCCGGAAGCAGCGACGGTCCCTCGGAGGGCGACTGGAGCACCCGCACCGGACCGGTGGCGACACCGGGCGACACCCCGAGGCCTTGGAGGATCACCGAGCCCCCGGCGGCTGGCGCGTGGATCGCTCCAGGTTCGGGTTTCGCGCCGGGCGACGGTGCGAGGGCAGTGACGGGCCGAGCCTGCAACAGCCAGAGACGGCCCGCGGCATACGCCCATTCGATGTCCATCGGCACGCCGTAGTGCTCTTCGACGGCGGCCACCATCCGCCCCACCTCGAGCACCTCGTCGTCGGTCAGCACTCGCTGTGCTGCGTCGGCCGCTGCGAGCTCGTACAGATGGTCGTGGCCGTCGGGGCCTCGAACGATCTTGTGCGACTTCTCGCCGATGCGGACGTCGACGATCCGCGGGCCCGCTTTGTCGAGTGTGTACGTGTCGGGCTTCACCTGGCCGCTGACGACGATCTCGCCCTGGCCGAATGCGGCCTCGACGATGCTGCGGGAGCGGTCGCCGTTCAGCGGATCGACCGAGAACGCGATGCCCGCCCGCTCCGACTCGACCATCAGCTGCACGACGACGGCGATCGCGGGCTCGTCGGATAGGCGCTGTGAACGGCGGTAGTCGAGGGCGCGGGCGCCGTAGGCCGACGCCCAGCAGTCGCGGATCCGGCCGACGAGGTCGGCGTTCCCGCGCACATTCGTGAACGTCTGGTGCATTCCTGCGAACGACGTCGCCGCTGTGTCCTCGCCCGGAGCCGACGAGCGCACAGCGACATAGGGACTGGCGATCCCGGAACGCTCTGCCAACCCGGCGTAGGCGGC
>JAYTFI010000470.1:0-2366 GCA_043734485.1 Acidimicrobiales bacterium
ATGCGTGCGTTGACGAACTGAAAGTTCGAGAGATCGAGGCGACGCTTGGAGTTCCCCGATCGAGCGCCGGCCGCGAATTGACAGCCATCCAGAACTCCCTCCGTCTGGCACTCGGCACCGACGGACTGAGTATTGCCGTCCTGCGAGATCTTACAGCGCGCTCACGTGCGCTCGCTACTGGGACAACGGTCGACGGTTCGCCGTCGCAAGACAATATGAGACGACAGCCATGACGAGCCACCCATCACCACTTGATCTCGTCGATGTCGCAGACGGCGACGCAACCCCCGAACTCGTCGCGTTCGTCACCGACCATCTCCGGTCTTGCCCCGCATGTCGGGTTAGCGCAGCAGCCATCACGCCCGCCCCGGGTGAGTACAAAGAGCCGCTGGGTCGCCACGAGCCTCCTTCACGTCATCGTGTGCACCTCAACCCGACACCACCACTTGCTCCGAGGCAGTTGTGGCGCCTCACGTGGGATGACACTGCGGTTCTGGCCATCACTGCCGACACGACCTCTTGGTCCGAGTACGTCCCTACTCGCTTCGTACTCGACACCGAACTTCCCTTGGCGACCGACCCGACGCAGGTCATTGTCACCGGATCAGAGCTAGCGATACACGTTCTGCGTGCCACGGTCGCAGTGCCTTGCGCAGCGTTCGACCGCCACGTTGGCCACGTCAATCCTGAACTGTTACGCCCCGCTCTCGACACGGTGAAGCTTCACGAGCTCCAAGACTGGACCACCTCGATCCTGTCTGGGTGGGCGCCGGACGACGCCTTCGCAACTGCGGAGAACCTCGCTGATGATGCCGTCGAGCTTCAACGGGCTGACTGGTGCACCGTCACTGATGTGAATGCGACGCTTGACTTCGACTTGCTCCACGCAGCGGGACTCCCCGTACCTCGTGCGCTCGCACTCGTTGGTGGTGAAACCCCAACACGTGAAGAATACGCGGCCATCGAATCGACCGGCGTCGACCTCGCCAAAGTGCTCGCGGTGCCGCGTCTGATCCGCACGCTGCTCGACGATCCCGCCTCCAAATCAGCGCTACGCGAACGTGCCGAGCGGCTCCGAGAAGGCGAACGAGAAACTCGACTCGCGCTCGCCAATCGACTTCGCGAACCTGTCGCTGCACGTTCCGCACCGAACGCAACAAACATGCGCCGACGCCTCGAGGACCTCCTCAATGAATGATGCCGACCGGCTCGGAGAGTCTGTCGCCCTATCGATTGCCCCTGACATCGTCGAGAGTTTGCTCCGCACTCCCGCCGCCACGATCAACCAACAGTTCGGGGTCGACGTTGAGTTCGTCACCCGAGAACAACTCGGCCCGTCATGTGGCATCGAGGGCCTCTACCAGTACAAGACGAAGACGATTCTCGTTGCCCAAGACACTAGCGGTCCCCGGCTCCTTTTCACGCTCCTCCACGAACTCGGCCATCACCTGCTCCAGACGACCCTCGAGGCCGCACGGGCCATCGCACAACATCGCCAGACCCGGCCCCGGTTCGAAGAAGACGCCGCCGACGCGTTCGCCGCGGAACTTCTCGTGCCCAACCGCATCACCGACGACATCATCGGCCTCTACGGAATCAGCGCCCGAGCCGTTGCCGAACTCGTCGCTGTGAGTGCGGGGTCGCGGTGGGCTTGCTGCACTCGGATCGCGCAACGCCTAGGCGGAAACGGGTACGTCCTAATTGCCCTCGATGGAGCGGTCGAATACGCGCGACTCGTTGGCTCGGCATTCCCGCTCGGGAAAGGGGCACGCGAAGACCCCAAACAACTGCTGTCAACAGCGCAACACAACGGTTACCACCACGACACTCCGCTCCGGCTAATTCAACCCGCAGGAGTTTCGACCCGCGAATGGGCGGGCCAGGCGTACTTCGACGGAGAACGCGTCTACGCGATCTACACCGACCACGCGCCGCCTCCATGGGGCGGATTCACTGGTCCGCTCGACGACGGACCAGTCGCCGCCGAAATGGAATGCGCAAGGTGCTCCGGCGCGAGGCGGTCCTGGAAACGTTGCCAACATTGCCGAGAAAACGTGTGTGAAAAGTGTGCGTGGTGCGGATGCCAGCCCGTCCGTCCGATCAGCACCCGGAAGTGTTCCAAGTGCTTCACGGTCCGCCCACTCGGCGACTTCGACGGCCCCGGAGACGTCTGCTACCAGCACTGACACGCTCCCTGGGACAAAACTGGACGGTTCGGCGTCTCAGTTCTATGAGAGCAACAAGGCACTCAAAGAACCGAAAGGTGGCCCCAGGTGACCAAGCCTGACCACAACATCAATATCCACATCGACCGAAAGCTGTACAAGGTCGGCGTCGATCAACTCACCGGCCGCGAACTCCGGGCG
>JAYTFI010000471.1:0-3260 GCA_043734485.1 Acidimicrobiales bacterium
TTTGCCGTGCACATCAGGAGTTCACCCGATGGCCCCACCGCGAAGCGTCCCGTACCGTCGACACATGCCCAACGCACCTGAGAGTCCCGCCGCCACGGCCAGCCTCTGTGACCGATCGGCCACGGGGCTGCTCGCCTTGCTCGACGGAAGCACGCCTCCGCCGAAGAGGTCGTACGTGCACATATCGGTCGAAGAAGCGCGTGCCAGTAGACGCAGTTCCCATGCGACTCGGGTCGGGTCGTGGATTGTGGTGGGACGCGGGTCAGCTCGGGTCAGCTGGGATTGGCCAGATCCGGCGAGCAGACGGTGCCGGATGGAGGCGCTACTCCGTCGATGAGGAAGCGGGCGACGGCCGACTGCACGCACAGCGACTTGTTGATCGCGACGTGCCCGCCGCCGTTACGGATCAGCAGCGGCGCTCCGAGCTGCGCGGCCAAGCCTCGTGACCACACAATCGGTGTGGTCGGATCGAAGGTATTGGCGATGACCAGTGTCGACGCGACACTTGCCCGCAACGGCGTCAGCACCGCGGTCGGCGAGGGCCATGACACGCATGTCGTCGCGATCCCCTCGTTGAAGCGGATTCCCGAGAAGCGCGGGGCAACGCCGTACACGTTGTCGACGACGGCTTGATAGGCGACTGGATCGCGGGGCAGGATGCCGTCACGGCAGCTGATCGCGATGTTCGTGGCCACCGAGAGCGAGTCGACCGGAACGATGCGCTCCGAGTTGTCGACCGAGAGGTTGTCGGCCGAAGTCGCTGCGAAGTTCGGTGTGCGCCCGTCGGCCAGCTCCTGCAGTGCCCGGCCGAGGATGGGCCAGCCGTTGCGGGGATAGCCGATGAGCGAGTTGATGGTGGTATCGAGGGTGGCCTCTGAGCGGTCACGCCCCGAGCCGGTTCCGAGGTACTTCTCTCGCAGCGCGCTGTACTTCGCCTTGAGGTCGGTCCCGTCGTTGAAGCGGCATGGGATGAGCGTGCCGTTGGCGCAGGCCGCCAGGAACGCGTCGAGCGAGATCTCGCTCTGGGCGAGCGGGTCGAGGAGCTGGTTCGTGCCGAAGCGGGCCGGATCGATGGCGCTGTCGAGGACCACGGCCCGGACCTGCTGCGGAAACAGCGATTCATACACCGCGCCCAGGTAGGTGCCGTAGGACATGCCCAGAAACGAGATCCTGTCCTCGCCGAGGGCCGCCCGCACGGCATCGATGTCACGCGCCGCCGTCGTCGTGTCCATGAACGCGAGGCGGTTGCCATCGGTCGCGGCGCAGGCCTTGCCGAGGTTGACGTAGCTGGCCTTCTGGCGCGCCAATGCCGAACCGTCGGCCGGGGTGGCGAGGTCAGCCCGGGCTACGGCGGACAGCGAGCACCCGAGCGGCGCGCTGCGCTCGGTGCCACGGGGGTCGACGCCGACGATGTCGAAGCGGCTGAGCACCTCAGCGGTGAGGAACGTCCTGCTGCGGCGGACGAGGTCGAGCGTCGGCCCGCCCGGTCCTCCTGGGTTGATGAACAGGGTACCGATGCGGCTCGCTTGATCCCCAGCAGGCCGCCGGGCGACGAATACGCTTATCGTGTCACCGGCCGGATTGGCCGGGTCGAGCGGGACTGGCACGAGCGCGCACTGCACGCCCTCGTCGGTGCCCACTTGCCCGCACGTGCCGAACGCGGGCCGGGTCGGCGCGGGTGCCGGCGCAGCCACGGTCGTAGGCACAGCGACCTGGGGCGCAGTCGTTGTCGCCGTTACCTTCGCCGTGGTCTTCGTCGCGGTCTTCTTCGTCGTCACCTTCGTGAGTGGGGAGTTCGCCGCCGCACCGGCCGGGCCTGCGCTCAGAAGCGCGCCGAAGACGACGATCGCGACCACGACTCGTCGGCGCGCACGCGCTCTGCGCGCCGACCTGCGGGGCATGCTGGGCAAACGCGACTGCATGCCTGTCACGGTACGGCCCGCTCCTGGCAATTCGCTGAGAACGGGACCTGCGAAGGACCGGTCAACGACGAGTCCTTCGTCAGCGCACCTTCTCGAGTGCGGCCCAGACCCGCTCGGGCGTGCACGGCATGTCGATGTGCACGATGCCGAGGTGGGAGAGTGCATCGACGACGGCGTTCTGGATCGCCGGTGTCGATCCGATCGTGCCCGACTCGCCGATTCCCTTTGCGCCCAACGGGTTGAGCGGGCTGTCGGTCTGGGTGTTCGAGGTCTCGAAGCTGCACAGCTCGGCGGCCGACGGGATCGTGTAGTCCATGAGGTTCGACGTGAGCGGGTTGCCGTCCTCGTCGTAGCGCACCCACTCAAAGAGTGCCTGCGCAGCACCCTGGGCGATGCCACCGTGCTGCTGCCCGGCTACCAGCATGGGGTTCAGGATGCGGCCACAGTCGTCGACCGCGACATGGCGCTTCATCGTGACCTTGCCCGTCTCGGTGTCGACTTCGACAACTGACACGTGCGTGCCGAACGGGAATGTGGAGTTCTTACCGTCGAAGTCGAGCTCGTGCTTGAGAAGGCCGGCCTCGACATCGTCGGGCAGCTTCGCCGCGTCGCGAGCGGCGACGGCCAGATCGCCCCACGAAACCGACTTCGTGGGTGTGCCGGCCACATGCAGTTCACCGACACCGACGACGATGTCCTCGGGTGATGCCTCGAGGAGGTGGGCGGCGATCTTCTGCGCCTTGCTGAGCACTTCCTTCGATGCGAGGTGAATGGCGTTGCCGGCGGTCTGCAGAGAACGCGATCCCATCGTGCCAGAACCGCGCGGCACGGTGGCCGTATCGGAATTGACCAGTTTGATCTGGTCCATCGGGATGCCGAGCGCATCACTGACGAGCATCGCGAACGACGTGTGGTGGCCCTGGCCATGGACGCTGGTGCCGGCAAATGCACTGGCCGTTCCGTCGTCGTGGATCTCGACCGCGCCGTACTCGACGTGCAGGCCCACAGGCGCGGTGATTTCCACATAGGTGGCGATGCCGATGCCGAGTGCGATGGGGTCTTTGGCCGCACGGCGACGCTCCTGCTCGGCCCGCAGCTCGCTGTAACCCGAAGCTTCGAGGGCGGCGTCAAGGGTCTTCGCGTACTCGCCCGAGTCGTAGGCCGCGCCCGTGTTCGTGGTGAGCGGGAACTTGTCGGGTGCGATGTAGTTCCGGCGGCGGATCTCGGCCGGATCCATGCCGATCTTGTCGGCTGCGATGTCGATGACCCGCTCGATGAGCTGCGCCGCTTCGGGCCGTCCGGCACCTCGGTATGCGCCGATGGGCGTGGTGTTCGTGA
>JAYTFI010000472.1:0-8720 GCA_043734485.1 Acidimicrobiales bacterium
TCTTGGCCGGCAAGCTGGGCCGCCCAGAAGCACACGAACGGCCAGCGCAGCAGCCCACCTTCGTACGTCCAGCCCTCGTACGGGTCAGGGCAGCACATCATCGGGGCGATGGCCCGCAGGCTGGACGGTCGGGTGGCGGCGGCGTACAGCTGGGCCAGCCCCTGGTACGAGAAGCCGTACGTCGCCACCCGTCCGTCGGAGAAGGGCAGCCGGGCTGCCCATTCGATGCTCGCAGCGCCGTCGGCCGCCTCGTGGACGAACGGTGCGAACGTCCCGGTCGAATCGCCGCGGCCCCGGCTGTCCTGGACGACCACGGCGTAGCCCCGCCTGGCGAACCACGTAGGGTGGGGGAGGACGGGCGTTGATGCCACGGAGCGGCCGTACGGCAGGCGCTGTACCAAGACCGGCCACGGTCCGCCCTCGGCGAGATGCCAGGCGTCGGCCACCAGCACGGCCCCGTCGGCCATCGTCACCTCGAGTCCCACCCGGCGCACGATCTCGCCTTCGATCATCACCGGCCAAGACTTGCGGACCGGTTCGGTTTGGTCAATGATTCGGTCCGATGTTATTCCAGCAATTGCTCCATGACGGGGCGGACCGTACTCCGGACAAGGTCGCTCTGCACTGGGTTGATCGCGACCGTTCCTTGACGTATGAGGGGGCAGTCGAGCAGATGGAGCGTGTTGCTGGGGCGTTGGCGTCACTCGGCGTGAGCAAGGGCGACCGGGTCGGCGTATTCGCCCACAACGGGATGGACTACCTGACCGCGATGTTCGGGACGTGGCGGCTCGGGGCGATCTCGGCGCTCGTCAACCTGCAGTACGCCGACACGCTGGACTATTTCGTCAACGACGCGCGGCCCAAGGTGCTCATTTACACCGGCGATCAGCTCGCCACGATCGAGCGGCACAGGGCGAATCTGGCGAGCGTCGAGCACTACGTGTGCATGGACGGGCCTCAGGACGGCGCCTACGGATGGGTCGAGCTTCTGGCCGCCGCGCCCCCGGCGCCGCCGGACACGACGAATGGTTCCGACGTCGCCCACCTGTCTTACACGTCCGGCACTTCGGGCCAGCCCAAGGGTGCCTGCCTGGCCCACGAGCCGACCAGCCGGGCCATCCGCTGCATCGCCGAGCGGCTGCGGCTGGCCGCGGCCGACGTCAGCCTGGGCCCGACCGCTCTGTCGTCCTCCTACCAGCTCGTGGCGAACCTACTCCCGGTGCTGCACGTCGGAGGGACGGTGTGCGTCATGAGCCGGTGGAGCGCCGGAATGGGCTGGGACGCCGCCGAGCGCCTCGGGGCGACGGTACTCGCCGCCAACCCGACGGTGCTGCGCGATCTGCTCGATGAGTCGGGGCGACGGGGCCGGGCGCCCGAGCGCCTGCGGGTCGGCGTCAGCGGCGGGGGACCGGTGCCGCCCGAGTTGAAGCAGGCGTTCCGGGACACGCTCGGCCTGCCGCTGTGCGAGAGCTACGGGCAGTCCGAGCTGGGCGGCTTCGTCGGGCTGTGGGCGGCCGACCAGCCCGTCGCCGACGACCGCCTGCTGTCGTGCGGACGGCCGTTGCCGGACAAGGAGGTGCGGGTCCTCGACGACGACGGGAACGAGGTGCCGGTCGGCGAACTCGGTGAGCTGTGCCTGCGCGGCGGGTTCATGACCGGCTACTGGAACCGGCCGGACAAGACCGCCGAGACGCTCCGGGGTGGGTGGTTGCACACCGGCGACGTGGGTTTCATGGACGCCGAGGGTTATGTGTTCATGCGTGGCCGACTGAGCGAGCGGCTCACCGTCGGCGCAACCCATTGGTACCCGCGCGACGTCGAGGAGGTTTTGATGCGTCACCCGAGTGTACGGGAGGCGGCGCTGGTGGGCCGGCGCGATCCGATGCTCGGGCAGCGCCCCGTTGCCTACGTCACCGTGCGTGATGGTTACGCGCCCGACACGCGGGGTCTCGTAAAGTTCGCCGAGAAGGGACTCGGCCGCTCGGTCCCGTCCATGACCGTGGAAGTTCTCGACTCGATGCCTATGACTCCGACCGGCAAGATCAGCAAGGCCCAGTTGTTGGCGATGGTGGAGCAGCCATGACCGTCGCAGAGTCGTTGCCGGTGGTGCCTCGGCGCCGGCAACTGGCGGTCATCGCCCTGTCGCCCATCCTGGCAGCTGGTTTCTTCATCGGGATCTGGTATCTCTCGAGCTTCGTACAGTTCAAGGATCCGCAGCGACGCGCCAGCGTGCAGCCCTATCCGCACGATGTGGTGCAGGCGAGTTTCCTGACGTCGCGCAACCTCGCCGAGATGTTGCATGCGCTGTGGCGCACAACCCAGGTTGCGCTGATCGGACTCGCCATCGCCATCGCCCTCGGCGTCCTCCTGGCGATTCTCATGAGCCTGTCCCAATCAGTCGAACGGACGTTGTTCCCATACGCAATCGTGCTGCAGACCATACCGATCGTGGCCCTCACGCCACTGATGATCATTTGGTTCGGTACGGGGCAGAGGCCACGGGTCATCGTCTGTGTGCTGATCTCTGTGTTCCCGATCATCACGAACACGTTATTTGGCCTGAAGGTTGCCGAACGCTCACAACACGATCTCTTCACGCTGCACGGATCCACTCGACTGATCCGGCTCTGGAAACTGAAGTTGCCCGCCTCGCTGCCTGCGATGTTCACCGGGTTCAGGATCTCGGCCGGACTGTCGGTCATCGGTGCCATCGTCGGCGAGTTCTTCTTCAAGGCCGGTTCCGAGGGCATCGGCCGCCGGATCGGGCAGTACACCCAGCGCAGCGAGACTGACAAGCTGATCGGCGCAGTCACGTTGACAGCCGCGTTGGGCCTTGCCCTGTTCTTGCTGTTCGGTTGGCTCGGCAACCGAACGACGAAACACTGGCGGGCTGGCGCAGGACCATCGCGGTGAATCGCTCAACTCTACAAGCGCTACGATTCGCCGACCGGCAGCACCGGCTTACACTTCAACGTGGGGGAGACAGAACATCATGAAAAATTGCACTCTGAAGCGCGGTGCGCCGTTCGCCGCCTTCCTCATGCTCGCCGCAGCCTGCGGCAGCAGCGGCGGTTCGAGCAAAGCCACTACGGCCGCCTCGGCGACCACGACTCCCGCTGCCACCGCTGCCTCCGGGACCACTACTCCTGCCGCCAGCGCCGCCCCGGCGATCACGGCCGGCGCGGTGTCGTTGAAGGCGGCTGGCTGTCCGGATCCGTTGATCATTCAGACCGACTGGTTTCCTGAGGCCGATCATGGCTGGAGCTACGAACTGATCGGCCAGAACGGCACGCTTGACGCCAAGGCCGGCACGTACTCGGGCCCCGTCAGTGACATCACTGTCCAGGTCCGCGCCGGCGGACCGTTCATCAGTTTCGCCTCGCCGGCGAAGCAGATGTATCAGGATCCATCGGTCTTCATGGCCTACGTCGACACCGGTGATGCCATCCGCAACGCCACCACCCAGCCCGTCGTGGCAGTCTTCGCCGCGTACGACAAGGGACCGCAAATCATCCAGTGGGACCCAGCGAAGTATCCGGGCGTGAAGACCATCGCAGATGTCGGCGCCATGGCTGGTAATGGCAAGATCCTGTACTTCGACGGCGCGCCGTACATGGACTTCCTCCTCGGGAAGGGACTCATCAAGAAGAGCCAGATCGACGCCTCCTACGACGGCTCGCCGGGCCGCTTCGTGGCCGAGGGTGACCTGTTCCAGCAGGGCTACGCCACCAACGAGCCATACAGCTATCAAAATGTGATCGAGGGTTGGAAGAAGCCGGTGGCGTACACCCTCGTCCACGACGCCGGGTTTACCATCTATCAATCAGCGCTGTCGGTCCGCCCAGAGACCATCACGAAGAACGCCGATTGCCTCAAGGCCATCGTTCCGATGTTCCAACGGGCGCTCGTCGGCTACATGAAGAACCCGGGGCCGACCAACTCGAAGCTGACCGAAATCGTCACCAAGATGGCGCAGTTCTGGCAGTTGAGCGACGCCCTCAACAACGATGCCACCAAGACGATGAAGAACCTCGGCCTCGTCAGCGACGCCGGTAACGGTTACGTGGGTGACATGGACTGCGCCCGCGTCCAGAAACTCATCGACGAGTTCAACCCCTACGAGAAGGCCAACAACGTCAAAGGCGTCAAGGACGGATTGAAATGCGAGGAAATCGTGAACAACTCTTTCCTCGACACTTCGGTCAGCCTGGGGTTCTGATCCGACTGGTTCACCAACGCACCGTGGACGCCGTCGCGCCCGCCCCGGAACCGGAGGTAGTGGCCGGGGCGCGACGCAAATCATGGCGGGTCCGCCCGATCAAGCTCGTCGGGCCTGTGGCGGTGTTCGCCCTGTTCCTCCTTGTCTGGCAGTCGATCTCGGCGAGCCTCAACCCGCGCCGTCAGTTCCTCATGCCGTCGCCGGGCGAGGTTTGGCGCAACGGGTTTTACAACTCCACGGTTCGCGGAGAGATCCTGGATGCCACTTGGCAGACGGCGCGGGAGGCCATCGTCGGGCTCGCTATCGCCGTTGTGATCGGTGTTGGGCTCGCGATCGTCATGTGCCAGGCCAAGTGGATCGAACGATCGCTGTTCCCCTGGGCGGTGGCCTTGCAAACCATCCCGATTCTGGCGCTCGTGCCGTTCATCCAGATCCGCTACGGGTTCGAATTCAAGTCGCGCGTGATCGTGTGCGCGCTCATCGCCGTGTTTCCGATCATGACGAATACTCTGTTCGGCTTGCAGTCCGCCGACGAGGGTCACCACGACCTGTTCACGCTGCATCGGGCCGGACGAGCACGTCGACTCGGGAAGTTGCAACTGCCCGGAGCCCTACCCGCGATGTTCACGGGCTTCCGCATCTCTGCCGGCCTGTCGGTGGTGGGCGCCATCGTGGGCGAGTTCTTCTTCCGTCGTGGTGAGACCGGGCTCGGGCATCTGATCGAGAAGTTTCGGGCGTTGCGCTCTCCCACGGATCCGCAGGCACTGTTCGCCACGATCATTGTCGCTTGCCTGCTCGGCATCGTCGTCTTCCTGGGTTTCTCGCTACTCGGACGGCTCAGTACGAGGTCGTGGTACGAACCGGCCTCCTCATCGCTCGAATGAACCGACTGCCGTGACGTTTCCCTGGGGCGTGTGGTTCGAGCCGACCCAGCCGGTGGCTCGGCTGGCTTTTCTGGCCCACCGGGCGGAACGGCTCGGGGCGACGGTTTGCTTCGTGGCAGACGAGGGCACCGAGCGCGACGTGTACGTCGCCCTCACCGCCATTCTTCTCGGCACGGAGTCCATGACCGTGGCGCCGGCCATCACGAACCCCTTCTCCCGCCACCCGGTGACCACGGCGGCCGCCATCGCCACACTCGAGGAGCTGGCGCCCGGCCGGGTGTGGCACGGACTGGGTGTCGGAGGCTCGCGGGTGCTCGAGCCACTTGGTCTTTCGCCCGAGCGGCCGTTCTCGGCGTTGGTGGACGCCGTCGATGTCGATCAGCGGCTGCTCGCCGGTGAGGCCGTCGGGGCGGCGTCGATCCCCTGGGCGCCAGGGGCCGTACCACTGGCCATCGCCGGCCGAGGGCCCCGGGTGCAGCGCCTCGCCGCCGAACGGGCGGACTGGGTGATCTTCTCAGCCAAGCCGGTGGCCCACTTGATGGCCGAGGCGGCCAGGGTGCGGGCGGCCGGGTCGGCCCGCATCGCCTGGTCGGCCTACGTCGCTTGGTCCGACGTCGAGCGAGCCAGGGTGCTGCTCCATTTCTCGTACATGGCTGTCGACGCGCCAGCAGACATCCGCGATGCGGCCGGCCTGGACGACGAACGGCTCGGGCTGGTCAGATTGGCGATGCTCGCCGGGCGCATGGACGAGGCCGCCCGCCACCTGCCACCGGCCCTCGTGGACCAGTACGCGGTGGCCGGATCGCCGGGCGAGTGCGCGGTGGCCATCGCCGCCCAGCGCGCCAACTTCGAGCTGTTCATGTTGCCCATGAACGACGAGTCCACCTGTGAGGCCCACATCGACGCCGGCGCCGACATCCTGCGTCAGGCGCAGGAACTCGTGTCACCTCAATTCAGAACCTGAGCCAAGATGCCAGATCAGCGGTTGTCCGGGATCGCCGAATAGGCGGGGAAGTACGGGTCGACGATGGTGTGGATGCCGAGTCCGTTGACCACTCGGTTCGTGTAGTTGAGGTGGGCGCATTGTGCGTTGGCGTCAACGATGTCCAGGTCGTCGAACCCGACAGCGCGCAGGGTGTCGAGGTCGGTCTCGGTGATCGCACCCGGGTCTTTGGTGAGCTTGACGGTGTACCGCACGAGCTCGGCATCGGCCGACGGCAGACCCTCGGCGAACGTCAAAGGATCTGTGCCCAGGGCCACGATGGCGTCGTCGTCGAGGCCTGTCTGGCGCAGCTTGATGGTCACCTGGCTCATACAATACGGCGTACGGTTGACCGCCGAGGTGACATAGGAGATCAGGTTCCGCTGATGCGGTGTGATCTTCGACGGGCATTTCTCGGTCGCCGCGTACAGGTCGAGCCGGGCCGCTACCAAGGGCGGGTGCAGCGAGCCGGCCAACGTCATCTCCGTCGGCTCGCCCAGCGAACGGGCTTGGCGGTCGTACGCCACCTTCAGATCGCCCTCGGCCTCACCGTAGGGCACTGTTTCGATCCACATCGCAGCCTCCTTCGTGGCAGGCTGAGCCTATGCCGTTTGCCGGTCTCGGACTCTCTCTCTCGAATGAAGATCATCTTGCATCCACGATCGGTCTCGCGCAGCGCGCCGACGCCCTCGGCTTCGACGAGGTTTCCATTCCCGAGAGCCGCCAGCACCGCGCCGTGTTCAGCGCCGCCGCGGCCACGTTGGCCCGGACGAACCGGATCCGGGTGCGGATCGGGATCGCCAACCCCGTCACCCGCCACCCGTCCGTGCTGGCGATGGAGGCGGCCACCCTCGCCGAAATCGCCGGCCCCGAGCGGGTGCGGATCGGGATCGGCGCCGCCGAGTGGACGGTGAAGGCACTCGGCTACGCGCCCGAAGGATGGCGACCCTACACCCACACCGTGGAGGCCATTCGGGCGATCCGGCGCTGGCTGGCCGGCGAAGACCTGGGGTTCACGCCGACAACGTTCCTCGCGCCGAGCACCACCCGTCTGGACTTCGTGCCGGATGGCCCCATCGCCATAGACCTGGGCGCGGTGAACGTCAAGATGATGCAAGCGGCGGGTGAGTTTGCCGACGGGGTGCAACTCGGCGCCATCACCAGTCCGGCGTACACCGCGTGGGCCCGGGGCCATCTGGCGACGGGAGCGGCGCTGGCCGGCCGCTCGGTCGACGACCTACTCATCTCGGCCAACGTACTCACCTCGGTCGGCCGGGACCGCTCCGAGGCCCGCGACGCCGTGCGACGGGTGCTGGCCTACTACCTGTGGCGCGTCGAGGGGGTCGTGGTGATCGAGTCCGGAGCAGACCCCGAAGCGGTCGCGGCCGTGCGTAACGCGATGACCACCAGTGGTCCGGACGCCGCCGCCGCCGCCATCAGTGACGAGCTCATCGATGTGTTCGCCGTCGCCGGCACCGTCGACGACGTTGTCGTCGGTCTGTCCCGGTTCGCCGACGCTGGACTGCAACTGCCGCTCGCCTGGTACACGTTCGGCCCCGACGTCGAGTGGGCCCTCGAGGCCCTCGCCCGAGACGTGGCGCCGGTCGTCTGTCAACGTTGACCCGGGCCCCGGAGGATCTGCAGGCCAGCATCGCCCACTCGGCGAGCTCATCCCGCTAGCCCATCCACTGTCCGCCGTTGACGTCCAGTGTGGCGCCGGTGATGTAGTTGGCGGCAGGGGAACACAGGAATACCACGGCCGCCGCCAGGTCGGCCGGATCTCCCGGTCCGTTCCCGCCCGGCAGCATGCCGAGGATCCTTTCTCTCAAGGCCGGGTCAAGGGCATCCCACATCGGTGTCTCGTGCGGACCAGGGGCCACGGCGTTGACCTGGATGCCGTCCTGGGCATGTTCCCGGGCGAGGAAGCGGGTGAACGTCAGGAGCCCGCCCTTGCTGGCCGCGTACGCCGGACCCGAGAGGGACGACCCACCGAAGCGGCCGTTCACCGACGCGACGTTGAGAATCTTGCCACTGCCTGCTTCGCGCATACCCGGGATCACCTCACGTGCGCAGAGAAAGGCGGAGGTGAGATTGACATCGAGTATACGTTTCCACCGGTCGAGGGGTTCGTCGAGCACCGACCCTTGGCCGGTCATACCGGCGCAGTTGACCAGGACGGCCGGCGTTCCGAGGTGGGTTCTGATGTGAACAAATGCCGCCGCGACCTGCGCCTCGTCCGCCACGTCAGCGGTCACCGTTGGGCCCCAGGTGTCCTGTCCGTCCCGGATATCGATGCCGATCGGCCGATCACCCTCAGCAGCAAACGCCCTGCGAATTGCTGAACCGATAGCCCCTGAGCCACCAGTCACTACGACGACCCGATCCACGATCAGTGAGCTTCCTTCGGCGTTTCCGGGTCCTGTTCCCATTCGCCCCATGACCCGTCGTACACGCTGACTCCCCGGTCAAGGCCCGCTAGTCGCCAACCGAGGAACGCACCCGTTGCCGCCACCCCGCCGCCGCAGTAGAGGATCGTCTGCTCGGCGGGCGCCCCGCCAGCCTCCTCGATCCGGGCTCGGCTGGCCTGGCCGGAGAGCCAATGCTCGCCATCGCCCAGAAACCCCAGACCCGTGAC
>JAYTFI010000473.1:0-18510 GCA_043734485.1 Acidimicrobiales bacterium
CAGCGCGGCGGCGACGCCGAGGATCACGAGCTGGATCTTCGAGGTCACACTCAGGATCAGCTTCACCGCCTTTGCATACGACACGGCGTAGACGCCGGCGCGCTTCTCGAAGCGGGCACCGATGGTCTCGATCTGCTCGGGGTCCTTCGGCTTGATCCGCCACTCCGTCGGCGCCTGCTCGGGGCCGGTGTAGGCGCTCAGCGTTGCCGGGTCGTTCTGGAACAG
Source organism: Acidimicrobiales bacterium (assembly GCA_043734485.1). GTDB lineage: Bacteria > Actinomycetota > Acidimicrobiia > Acidimicrobiales > JANYDT01 > JAYUDQ01. Next base: position 226 of record JAYTFI010000473.1, read on the forward strand.
GCGCTTGATCTCGGCGAAGGTGGCCTCGTGGTCGAAGAACTCGACCTTCCTCAGCTCCGGCATGTTCTTCAGCTCACGGCCGACCGCATCGACCTGGTCCTGGGTGGCGTCGGGCTTCATGATGATCGAGATGTCGAAGCCGCCCTTGAACTGTGTGGTGGCGTTGTCGACACCGCCCCGGAATAGGAGTGCTGCGCCGGCGAGAGCGAGTGAGATGACGACGGTCAGAAGCGCGGCCGCCGTCATCAGAATGTTGCGCCGGAGGTTGTTGACGCTCTCCTTGACGACGTAAGTGAGCTTGATGGCCATCAGTCGAGCGTCCCGTACACACCACGGGCCTGGTCACGCACGAGCGAGCCACGATCGAGCTCGATCACGCGCCGACGCATCGAGTCGACGATGCCCTGGTCGTGCGTCGCCATCAGAATCGTGGTGCCGGTCTTGTTGATGCGATCGAGGAGGCGCATGATGCCGACCGAAGTGTTCGGATCGAGGTTGCCCGTCGGCTCGTCAGCCAACAGGATCAGCGGCCGATTGACGAACGCACGCGCGATCGATACACGCTGCTGCTCGCCACCGGAGAGCTCACCGGGCAGGTTGTCAGCCTTCTTCGTGAGGCCGACCAGCTCGAGGATCTGCGGGACCTGCTGTTGCACGACGCTGCGAGGCCGGCCGATGACTTCGAGGGCGAACGCAACGTTGTCGTGGACCGACTTGTTCGGCAGCAGCTTGAAGTCCTGGAAGATGCAGCCGATGTTGCGGCGCAGGAACGGGACCTTGTGGCCGCTGAGCTCGCCGATGTTCTTGCCCGCGACCCAGATGCCGCCATCGGTGGGCTGCTCCTCCTTCAGCAGCAGTCGCATGAACGTGGACTTGCCAGAACCGGACGAACCGACGATGAACACGAACTCGCCCTTCGCGATCTCGCAGGAGATGTTGCGGAGGGCGACGGTCTTGTTCTTGTAGACCTTGGTGACGTTCTCGAGCCTGATCATGATGGTGGGGTCGCCGGGGCTCTGACGCAATCGGGCAGGGCGCGAACGGGCAGCTGTGACGCTACCCCAGGGCCGTCGCGCCGACGCGCTTCTCCGATGGTTCGAAGCTTCGAAGGCCTCGACCTGGCCGCGATTGGGATCGGTCGATAGGGTCACGCCTCATGTACCCGGGGGACGCAGACACCATTGGCCGAGACGTCGTCGCAGTCGTCATGACCGGTTCGGGCCGAACCGTGACGTGGGGCCAACTGGACGAGCGATCGAACCGGCTTGCGCAGTTCTGGTTCGCGCAGGGCCTGCGTCCGGGCGACCACGTCGCGCTCTTCGTCGAGAACGTCCCGGAGTTCTTCGAGGTGTGCTGGGCGGCCGAGCGGTCCGGGCTGTACTTCACCGCGGTCAACTCGCACCTCACCGCCCCCGAGGTGGCCTACATCGTCGACAACTGCCAGGCGAGGTCGCTCGTCGTGTCGGCCGGGAAGCGGGCGCTGGCCGCGGAGGCACTGGCGAATCGGGAGCACGGCGATCACTCGCGTGTCGCTACCCGCCTCGCCATAGGCGGTGCTGGCGACGGCTTTGCGGAGTACGAAGGCGCACTGGCCGCATCGTCACCCGAGCAGCTGGCGGACGAGACGGCCGGCCACTCCATGCTCTACTCATCGGGAACGACGGGTCGGCCGAAAGGCGTATGGCGCACACTCACTGGCAAACACCCTCGGGAAGATGTACCCGTTTCGCTGTCGATCAAGGGCGGATACGGCGGCTTTCCGGGCATGCACTACCTGTCCCCGGCGCCGCTTTACCACGCCTCGCCGCTGGCATTCACGCTCAACACCCACCGGGTCGGCGGGACCGTCTACGCCATGGAGCGCTTCGATGCGCAGGAGGCGCTGGCCTGTATAGAACGGTTCTCGATCACTCATAGCCAGTGGGTGCCGACGATGTTCAGCCGCATGCTGAAACTCCCCGACGACGTCCGTAGCCGCTACGACCTCAGCAGCCACCGGGTCGCCATCCATGCCGCGGCACCGTGCCCGGTGCCGGTGAAGAAGGCGATCATCGATTGGTGGGGACCCATCGTCTACGAGTACTACGCGGGCACCGAAGGCAGCGGGTCCACGGCCATCGCCAGCGAGGAGTGGCTGCTGCATCCGGGCACTGTCGGTCGGGCCGCAGTCGGCGCGGTGCATATCGTCGACGACGAGGGCAATGAGATGCCCGCAGGTGAGCCCGGCGCGATCTTCTTCGAAGGTCCAACGGCGACGAGCTACCACTACTTCGGCGACGAGGAGAAGACGGCCGGGAGTCGCAACGCGAACGGCTGGTCGACGCTTGGCGACGTTGGCTACCTCGACGCGGAGGGGTACCTGTTCCTCACCGACCGGAAGGCCTACATGATCATCACCGGCGGGGCGAACGTGTACCCGCAGGAGACCGAGAACGTGCTGACGATGCACCCGAAGGTGGCCGACGTGGCCGTCTTCGGCGTGCCCGACGAGGATCTCGGCGAAGTCGTCAAGGCGGTGGTGCAGCCGATGCCGGGCATCGAACCGTCGCCTGAACTGGCAGCCGAGCTGATTGCCTACTGCAAGGCGCAGCTGTCCACGATCAAGTGCCCGCGCACCGTCGATTTCGAGGCCGAGCTGCCGCGGCTGCCGACAGGCAAGCTCTACAAGCGGCTGCTACGGGATCGCTACTGGCCGGCCAAGGCCTGACCACCGGGCCCGCCTACGAGGAATCGGACGTGGGATCGCGCCGCCAGTGGAGCCACGCCTCCATGAACTCCTCGATGTCGCCGTCGAGCACCGCGTCGACCTTCGCCGTCTCGTGCTGGGTCCGTAGGTCCTTCACCATCTGGTAGGGCGCCAGCACGTACGAGCGGATCTGATTGCCCCAGGCCGCGGCACTCGTGGGCCCGGCGATCGAGGCGACCTGCGCCTCGCGTTCCTCGCGCGCCAGCTCGGCCAGCTTTGCGGCGAGCACCTGCATCGCCCGGGCGCGGTTCTGGATCTGGCTGCGCTGGTTCTGACACGTGACGACCACGCCGGTCGGCAGGTGGGTGATCCGGATGGCCGAGTCGGTCGTATTGATGTGCTGACCGCCGGCACCCGTGGCCCGGTAGGTGTCGACCCGGATGTCCTTCTCCTCGATCACGACATCGGGGATGTCCTCCATGAACGGCGCCACCGTGAAACCCGCGAAGCTCGTCTGGCGGCGGGCCTGCGAGTCGAATGGCGAGATGCGCACCAGTCGGTGGGTACCCGCCTCGGCATGCAGCAGACCATACGCGTACCTACCTTTAACGATGAATGTGGCACTTGAGATGCCAGCTTCGTTGCCTTCGGTCACCTCGTCGACTTCAACCTCGAAGCCGCGCCGCTCAGCCCAGCGCATGTACATCCGCAGCATCATCTGTGCCCAGTCCTGCGCGTCGACACCGCCGGCACCCGAATGGATCTCGCACACGGCATCGGACTGGTCGTACTCGCCGGAGAACAGGCTCTGCAGCTCCAGCTCGCTGAGGCGCCGATCGATGTCGGCCAGCGCCTCCTTCAGCTCGACCTCTATCGAGTCGTCGGCCTCCTCCATGCCCATCTCGAAGAGGGTCTCCGCATCCTCGACCTTCGCCTGCAATGTAATGAGCGCGCTTAGGTCATCGTTGACGCCGGCCAGCTCGGCGCCGATCTTGCGCGCCTTCGCCGGATCGTCGGTCCATAGCGACGGGTCGGACATCTCGGTCTCGAGGCGGTCCTTCTCGGAGATGATGTGGTCGAGGGCGAGGTAGCCCTGCGCGTCGACCAGGCGAACCCGCGCCCGTTCGACCTGATCCCGGTACTCATTGACCGCCATCAGCTGCGGTTGTGGAGCAGAGCCACGTCGGTCACCTCTACTTGCCGTGGCAGTTCTTGAACTTCTTGCCGCTGTCGCAGTAGCACGGCTCGTTGCGGCCCATCTTCTGGATCTCGGACTTCACGATCGGCTGCTGCGGATGGAGCAGTTCATCCTCGGCGCGTTGCACGAGCGGCGCGTCGTCCCCGAAGCCGCCCGTCGTATCAATCGGCGCGGTGGCTGCGAACAGCGCACCGACATCGGCCCCGAACCCGCCGATGGCGGACTCGTCGGCCGACGAGAGCTGCAGGTTCTGGATGTCCGGACCGGGCGCGGGCTCGACGACCACTTCGGCGTGCATGGCGTAGCGGACGAAGTCGTCGTCGATCGCGTTGACGAGTCGCGAGAACATCTCGTAGCCCTCGCGCTGCCATTCGACGAGCGGGTCCTTCTGACCCATGGCCCGCAGGTTGATGCCCTCCTGCAGGTAGTCCATCTCGGCCAGGTGCTCACGCCAGCGCTGGTCGATGATCGACAGCAGGATGTTGCGCTCGACCTCGCGAACCGTGTCGGAACCGAGGTCGGCCTCCTTGGCTTCGTAGTGCTCGACCGCCTCGCTGACGAAGCTCTCGACCAGCTGCGGGCGCGACGACCCGTGAGCGAGGTCGTCCCCGCTGAACTTCGTGGGGTAGTAGCCCTGCGCGGCGTTGAGGAGGCCGTCGATGTCCCAGTCGGCAGTGAACTCGTTCTCGCCATACTCGGCGACGGTGTCCGTCATGGCCTCGCGCAGATCGGTCATGAGCTGCTCGCGCAAGTCGCCGCCGGTGAGGATCTGCTCGCGCTTGGCGTAGATGACCTTGCGCTGCTCGTTCATGACCTCGTCGTACTTGAGGACGTTCTTGCGGATCTCGGCGTTGCGGGCCTCGACGGTGGTTTGCGCCCGCTCGATGGCTTTCGAAACCATTTTCGCCTCGATCGGCACGTCGTCGGGGAGGGCCTTGCCCATCACCCAGTTCATGGCGCCGGTGGCGAAGAGGCGCATCAGCTCGTCTTCCAGCGACAGGTAGAAGCGGCTCTCGCCGGGGTCGCCCTGACGTCCCGAACGGCCGCGTAGCTGGTTGTCGATTCGGCGGCTCTCGTGGCGCTCGGTGGCCAGCACGTAGAGGCCCCCGAGGCCGCGGACCTTGTCGCCTTCGGCCTGACAGGTGGCGTCGGCTGCCGCCTTCACGCTCACATAGGCTGCCGTTGCAGCCTTGTGAGCCTCGGCCAGCTCCGGACGGCTCGCCAGCAGCGCCGCCGTGTCGGCGTCATCCGGGTCGAGGTCGAGCAGCTGCGGATCATGACCCTGTGCGGCCAGATCACGCTTGGCCAGGCCTTCGGGATTGCCGCCGAGGAGGATGTCGACGCCACGGCCGGCCATGTTCGTGGCCACCGTTATGGAATGCAGCCGGCCAGCCTGCGCCACGATCTCGGCTTCCTGCGTGTGGTACTTCGCGTTGAGCACCGCATGCGGGATGCCCCGCTGCTGCAGGAGGTGCGATACGAGCTCGGACTTCTCGACCGACACCGTTCCGACCAGGACCGGCTGGCCCGACTCGTAGCGGCCCTGCAGATCCTCGATGACGGCCTCGAACTTCGCCATCTCGTTCTTGTAGATGAGGTCGGGCTGGTCGAGCCGGACGAGCGGGCGGTGCGTCGGGATCGGCACCACGGACAGGCCGTAGGTGCCGGCGAACTCGCCCGCCTCGGTTTCGGCCGTGCCGGTCATACCGGCGAGCTTCTCGTAGAGGCGGAAGTAGTTCTGGAGCGTGGTGGTGGCGAGGGTCTGGTTCTCCTCCTTGATCTTCACCCGCTCCTTCGCCTCGACCGCTTGGTGCAAGCCCTCGGACCAGCGGCGCCCGTCGAGGATGCGGCCGGTGAACTCGTCGACGATCTTCACCTCGCCGTCGGCCACCAGGTAGTCGACGTCGCGCTTGAACAGCTCCTTGGCCCGGAGTGCAGCGGTGAGGTGATGCACGAAGTTGGCGGACGGGTCGTCGTAGATGTTCTCCACGCCGAGGGCGGCCTCGACCTTGTCGATGCCCGACTCGGTCGGTGCGATCTGCTTCTTCTCCTCGTCGACCTCGTAGTCGACGTCGCGCTGGAGGCTGCGGGTGATAGCCGCGAACTGCACGTAGAGCTTGGCTGCATCGGCCACGCGGCCACTGATGATGTGCGGGGTGCGGGCCTCGTCGATGAGGATCGAGTCGACCTCGTCGACGATGGCGAAGAACTGCTTGCGCTGGACCTTCTCGGCCAGCGACATGGCCATGTTGTCGCGGAGGTAGTCGAAGCCGAGCTCGGAGTTCGTGGAGTACGTGACGTCCGCGTTGTAGGCCGCCCGCTTCGACTCGGAATCGCTGATGTCGGGGATGACGATGCCGACCGAGAGGCCGAGCCAGCGGTGCACCTGGCCCATCCACTCGGCGTCGCGGCGGGCCAGGTAGTCGTTCACCGTGACGACGTGTACGCCGCGGCCGGTGAGACCGTTCAGGTAGACGGGCAGCGTGGAGACGAGCGTCTTGCCCTCGCCCGTCTTCATCTCGCCGATCCAACCGAAGTGCAGCGCCGCGCCGCCCATGAGCTGAACGTCGTAGTGGCGCTGGCCGATGGTTCGGGTGGCGGCCTCGCGGGTGACGGCGAACGCCTCGAAGAGCAGTTCGTTGACGTCTTCGCCGTTCGCGATCCGTTGGCGGAACTCGACCGTCTTGCCCTTGAGCGCTTCGTCGCTGAGGGCGTGCAACTCGGCTTCGAGCGCGTTGATGTCCGGTACCAGCGCCTGGAGCGCTCGGACTTTCTTGCCTTCGCCCGCGCGAAGAACCCGACTGAAGATGGACATGAGACGAGTCTACCGGCGCCCGGCTGCGATCAGGCCCGCGGTGATCGGGCCGGGCGCGGGTTCAGCGGGTCACGGTGTAGGGCATGGCCGGCACGGGAGTCGCGCTGCTGCCGACGAACACCTGGGCCGTAGTCATCGCGACCCCGTCGATGGCGCCCTCGATCGTGATCTGACTCGCACAGGGCGCGTAGAACACGAACTCACGGACACCGTTGCCCACCTTCAGGTTGAACAGCACGCTGTCACCCTGCACCGTCACGTCATCCCTCGACAGGTCCGCGGGAGACGGGGCGACGACGACCCCGCCCGTCGATGCCGGGGCGACAACCGTGATCCTGCCCCTGAACTCGAGCGGGCGCCCCGGGTCGCCGCTGACCATCACGGACCAAAACCCAGACTTCTCGGACCAGAGGTACAACCCGCTCGCCGTACGGGCTTTGACAGTCGGTCTGCCCGCGGTGACGGCCGGCCATTGCGTGGCGACGCAGCTGTTCGCCGCGGCCGCCGCGGTAGCTACGACCGTTGGCGGAGCCGATGCCGCCGATGCCGTCGATGCCGCCGATGCCGCCGGGGTGGTCGCAGCCGCCGCCGGGAGAGTGCCCTTGGTGACGGTCGCCGGCACCGCGGCCGGGTTCGTGCCGTTCGGGCCGAGGAAGATCTGGGAGGCGTCGATCGGCGAACCGTCGATCGTCCCCGTGACGGACATCGTGGTGGCGCACGGGGCGGAGATGGCGATGCTGTCGATGCCGCCGTAGTTCTTGAAGGTGAACGAGGCGGAGTTCTTGTTGGGCACCACCACGTCGAAGCGGCCCTCAACGCCGACCGGTGTGGCCGACATGGCGGCATCGAAGCTCACTGTGCCCTGGAAGACCTGCACGCGCCGATCTGCATGGGTGACCGCGACCCGCCAGAGGCCCTTCTCGATCCACACGTAGATGCCGGCCGGGGCGAGGGCCCCGAGGTTCGTCGGCCGGCCGGCGACACCGATCCACCCGCCGGCCTCACACTTGGCCACGGGCTTCTTCACCGCGGCGAGCGCGGGCGACGCTGGAGCGACGGCAACAGCCACAAGAGCGGCGGTTACCAGAAGCGCTTTCCACGCTCGTCGTCCGGTGCCTGATCGCATGATCCCGATGTCCTTTGCGGTGCTGTCGCCTTGCCGGTGGACGCTGCTGTGCAGCCAATGGGCGAGGGCCGGGCGCCTGTCGCCCGGCCCTCATGATGGTCCGACGCCGTGGGCGCCGTGTTGCTCTGATGTTTTCGGGGTGTAAGGGATGCGGCCTCAGGCCGCGTCGATCAGGCCGAGATGCCCATCCTCCCGCCGGTACACGACCGCGGCCCGGCCCGTTTCCTCGTTGGTGAACAGGAAGAAGTCATGCTGGAGGAGTTCCATCTTCAACACCGCATCGTCGGCCGACATCGGGTCCACCTCGAATTGTTTCATCTTCACAATCCGCGCCTCGCTCGGATCGACCACCGCCGCCCCATTCGCCGGGGCCGCGGGTTCAAGCAGGGCTGTGCCGCCCTTGCCGTTCCAATTGCCCGGATGATGGTGGCGCTGATGACGCGTGGTGACGAGCTTGTCCTTCAGCTTCGTGAGCTGGTGGCCGAGCTTGTCGATCACCAGGTCCACCGCGGCAAACGAATCGACGGCCGTGGCCTTCGCCCGGACGTGGTGGCCGTGGCCGTGCAGCGTGACCTCGCAGACCTTCTGGTCGGGGATACGCGGGTTGCGTTCCTCGAAGAACGTGATCTCGGCATGGTCCATGCCTTCGAGGTACTTGGTGATGCGAGTGACCTTCTCGGTGGCGACCGAGCGCAACCGCTCGGTCACTTCGATGTTGCGACTTCGGATGACAACCTGCACTTGGTTCCTCCTGTATGTCGTTGGTAGTTGGCCACTACGGCCGTTGGTACTTGGTGGTACCTGGTCCGCGGGTAGCAATCGGACCCCCGGAAACGGAACAGGGCGACCCTTTCGGGCCACCCTGTTCTTTCGACTGAATCCACATCCCAGCTGACCTGGTCTTTGACCCCACACTCGCCTGCAGGAGAGTTCGGGCCGGGGGCCCGGCGGCGACAGCCCGGCCGAAGCCTGACCATCCGAACACCGAACGCAAGTCCCGACGCCTGGCTCCCTCTCCCCCCGCCGCCGCGAATCGGCGTGTCGGGCGGGCAGGGCTTACTTCTAAGCCGCACCATGCTCAGCAACCATGAGGTGCCTTACGTGGGTCGTTTCGCCTGCGACTGGCATCGACTTGCAACCACAGACCCGGGATGGAACCCATGTCGCACCCTATACCCCGACAATCTCGGCTTGCGTCCCCCATCCTGATGATTGCCGTTCGACTCGCGTTCATGTCATGTTCATGTCACCCGCGCGAGTGACAACGAGTCACCGCTCATGATCGGGCGTCGCTGCGTAGGTAAGGCCGGCCACGGCCGCGACCCCGGCCCTGACCAGCGCATGCGATGCCCCAGACAGCGAGGCACCCGTGGTGCGGACATCGTCGACGACCACGACCATCGAGGCGCCCGCAGCGCACTCGAGGACCCGGTGGTCTGGGACCGCGTCGAACGCGACCTGGCCGCGCTCGGCCCGACTGCGCCCCTCCTGCGAGTCGGTCCGTCGGACCAGAAGACGCAGGTCGCGCAGCCCCGTGAGGCGACTCAGTTCTCGCGCCAGCAGCCGCGCGTGATCGAACCCGCGCCGACGTTCACGGTCGGGAGAGGTCGGAACCCAGGTGAGGACGACATCGGCCGTAGGGTCGAGATGGACGGCCATGGCCGCAGCCATGTGGCCGACGAGGGCGTGGCGTCCACTGGCCTTGCAGGCGAGCACCACACGGCGTGGCCCGGCGCCGTACGCGAATACCGCCCGGGCGGCAATGAGACCCGGCGGGACCGGGAGTGCCGGTGCGCGGGGGAAACCGGCCACACAACGTGTGCAAGGACCGCCGGCGGCGGCACCACAGCACGGGCAGGTGACCGGGAGCAGGAAATCGAGCACCGGCCCATCGTGACGGAGGGGTGTGACACTCGCTCATCATCGGGACCCGTCAGCCCGCACGCGTCAGGCGATGAAGGTCGGCGCGATCGCTTCGGCGGCGATCTTCGCCTCGATGCGGGCGTGCTCCTCGGGGCTCACCGTCTCTGCCTCCTCGATCAGCATGATCGGTATGCCGTCCTTCACCGCGTAGCGACGGGTGAGGCGGGGGTTGTAGAGCGCATCCTCGTCCGCAAGGTAATAGAGCGGACCTTTGTCCTGGGGGCAGGCGAGGATCTCGAGGAGTTGCGGTGCGAGGGCCATACGCCGACTCTACGGGAGCGGTCACTTGTCCGTGCGACACCACGCGCCAATGCCGCCTCGGCGGCGAACCCTTCAAACCGCGACGAGCGGCGTGCGCGGTGACCACGGGATGGTGCCGAGGAACCGGCGTCCAGGCCCGGTGGCAATCCGGTCGCAGCGGGTCGACACCACGAGCGTGGCCCCTGACGGTCCGCGCAGCACCTCGTCGAACTGTGGACCCTCGACGAGAGGCAGAACGCCGCCGTCGGCCGCGTCGAGGACCCACAGCGAACGCAGCGTGGCGTCCGCACGGGGCGGGGCGGCGAACGTGCCGGGCCGACCGAGCACGAGGAAGCGGGTGAGCGCGCCGGCGAGGTTGCCGACGCTGGCGCGCGCGAGCGTGACGCCGAACTCCTCGTCCAGCCCGGTTGCCGCGACGGCGACGCCGGCCCCGGTCTCGGCCACCCGGATGCACGCCTCGGCCGTCGACGCGCAGGCCACTTCGACCAGGCGGTTGGCGGCGATGAAGGCGGAACACTGCCGGAAGCCCTGCGGGTGGCTGTAGACGATGCTGCCCGGCACGAATTCCGTGCCACGGGCGACATACGCATCGAAACGGACTGGAACGTCGACGACACCGCCCGCTTCGAGCCCGCCCGGCTCGCCGACAGATGACCGGCCGAGCACGGCCACAGCCAGATCGACCAGCCCGCTCGAGGAGTTCGTGATCGGCACGACACCCAACGGGACGGCGCCGGCCTGCAGCGCGTCGACGATGGCGCCGAAGTCCACGTACTCGACGCGCGTCGCATCCGGCGAGCCGACCAGGCGGGCGAGCTGACGGGCGGCCACGTCCGAGAACGTGCCGGCGGGAGCGAGGAAGCCGATACGCAATTCACGGGCGGGGCCGTGCGGTGCCAGCGGGAGCACGACGCCGTCGGGCCAGACGAACACCTCGTCGATGCGGTGCTGGATGTCGCGCTCAACGGCGAAGAGGTTGCGATCGCCCCGAGCCCAGAACTTGGCCACGCATTCGCGCTGTCCGAGGCGGACCTCTTCCGACACGAGCTCAGCCCGCGCCACGCCCGGCACGCTCTCAACGACGCGCACCGCGGACGCGCCACTGATTGAGTCGGGGATCAGGAACTTGCATCCGCGCTGGACCGTGGCGAGCCAGTCGTCGAGCACCGCGTCGAGCTCGAGCGGCGAGAGGATCTGCACCCGGCCGAGGCTGAACTCGACCATCTTCGGCTTGCCACCGACGCCGAGCTTGCGGGCGTTGGCGATGGCATGGTCGTCGCTCAGCAGCGCGGCGTGCCCGGGGTTGCCGACGAGAAGGTCGGACATCACGAACGACGTGGCCGTGACCTTCTCGATGCGCCCGACGTGGAGACGGTCGCCGGCGACGAGCGAGCGGACACCGATCAGCTCGGCCGTGCCGCGGTGGTGCGAGACGCGAGCCCGGGTCGACTGTACGGCGCTCGTGGCCAGCGCGCCGGCCTGCTGGATCTTCGTGAAGAGGGCGCCGGGGAAGGGGGCGCGGAGCGATTCGAGCACCGCGGTGAGATCGCTTTCCTCCGCCGCATTTGCTATGCGCGCCGATGATTCGGCGAACTGCGCGGCGACCGTGCCGTTCGGGTCAGCGGCCTGGATGGATGCCGTCGTCTGCTCCTGCCCGGGCGCAAGGACGCGTCCGGCGAGTGCCAGCATAAGCTCGAACACCGGCGTGCGGTTGGCCCACAGGTCATGCTCGAGGTCAAGGCCGGAGCTACCGATCACGCCGGCGAAAGCGAGCAGCGCATGATGCGCGGCGGTCTGCACGTAGCGCATCACCTCGTCGTGATGACCGGCGGTGAGGAGGTTGACGGTGCCGCCTGCAGCCTCGATCTGTGCAGCCATCCAGCGGTGCGCGTCGGGTGCAGCGGGCGATGGGCAGACGGCAAAGATCTGGCCTTCGGCGTTCTCGGCCGTGACACCGAACAGACAGTGAAGACCGAAGCTCGCCAGCTCCGGGCGCGCCGCGCCGAGTGCGGCCTCGGCGCGTGCCCGGTCGTGGGAGAGGTCGACAACCACCGCGTCGAGCGCGAGGCGGGGCAGTAGCCACCCGGCGACGCGGTCGAGCGTGTCAAGGGGAACGGCGAGGCACACGAGCGTCGCTGGTCGGTCGAACACACCACCGACGTGCGGCAGGAACAGGACGTCACCGGCTGACGAGATGACGACCTGCGCAAGCTGGACGGGGGCGGTGTACCCGTGGTCGAGCGTGCGGACATGCTCGGCGCTGTCGATCAGCGTGACGTGCTCCCACGGCCACGAGCGGAGGACGTGGTCGCCGATCCAGCGCCCGACCCCGCCCGCGGCACCGACGACCACCAGGTTGCGGGGTGGCGCGATCGGATAGCTGGCGTCTTCGGCATCGTCACCCACGGGCTGGCCACGCTATCGAACACGGCCGCGGACTACCGACCGAGTCCGGTCACCGAGGTCCGTTGTGGGGCCCGAAATGACCGGACTCGCAATCAGAACGTGATCAGTACCGGTAGGTCTCCGGCTTGAATGGGCCGCTGGGCGCGACGCCTAGGTAGTCGGCCTGCTCGTCGGTCATCGGCGTCAGCTTCACCCCGAGCGCGTCGAGATGGAGGCGGGCCACCTTCTCGTCGAGCTTCTTCGGCAGCACATAGACCGCCGTCGGGTACTCGGCCGTCTTGGTGAACAGCTCGATCTGGGCCAGCACCTGGTTCGAGAACGAGCACGACATCACGAAGCTCGGATGGCCGGTGGCGCAGCCGAGGTTCACGAGCCGGCCCTCGGCCAGCACGATGACGCAGTGGCCGTCGGCGAAGCGCCACAGGTCGGTGCCCGGCTTCAGCTCGTCACGCTCGACGCCCGGGAAGCGGGACAGGCCGGCCATGTCGATCTCGTTGTCGAAGTGGCCGATGTTGCACACGATTGCGTTGTGCTTCATCTTGCTCATGTGCTCGGCGGTGATGATGCCGGTGTTGCCGGTGGCGGAAACATAGATGTCGGCTGTGTCGAGCATGTCCTCGATGGTGAGGACCTGGTAGCCCTCCATCGCCGCCTGCAGCGCGTTGATCGGGTCGATCTCGGTGACGATCACGCGGGCGCCCTGGCCCTTGAGCGACTGCGCGCAACCCTTGCCGACGTCACCGAAGCCACACACGACCGCGGTCTTGCCCCCGATCATCACGTCGGTGGCGCGGTTGATGGCGTCGACCAGCGAGTGGCGGCAGCCGTAGAGGTTGTCGAACTTCGACTTGGTGACGGAGTCGTTGACGTTGATTGCGGGGAACATCAGCTCGCCGCGCTCGTGCATCTGGATGAGGCGGTGCACGCCAGTGGTGGTCTCCTCGGAGACACCCCGGATGGCCGCGGCCATCCGGCTCCACTTGGTTGGATCTTCGCGGAGCGTCTTCGCCAGCAGCTGCAGGACGATGGCGAACTCGGCGCTCGACGCCTCACCGGCGTCGGGGACCTTGCCGGCCTTCTCGAACTCGACGCCCTTGTGCAGCAGCATCGTGGCGTCGCCGCCGTCGTCGAGGATCATGTTCGGACCGGTGTTGCCGTTGGCGTCCGCCGGCCACGTCATCATCTGGTCGGTGCAGAACCAGTACTCCTCGAGCGACTCGCCCTTCCAGGCGAAGACGGGCACACCCTTCGGGTTCTCGACGGTGCCCTCCGGGCCGACGGCGATGGCCGCGGCCGCGTGATCCTGCGTCGAGAAGATGTTGCAGCTGGCCCAGCGCACCTCGGCGCCGAGCTCCGTCAGCGTCTCGATCAGCACCGCCGTCTGGATCGTCATGTGCAGCGAGCCCGAGATGCGGGCGCCCTTGAGCGGTTTGAGCGGCCCGTACTCCTTGCGGATGGCGCGGAGGCCGGGCATCTCGTGCTCAGCGAGGTGGATCTCCTTGCGGCCGAAGGGGGCCAGGGAAAGGTCGGCGACCTTGAAGTCGTGGTCGGTTCGCTGTGGAGTGGAGGTGCGCGTGGGGGCGGTGGTCATGGTGTTCTCCGGGTTCGTGTAGCAAGCCGCGACCGCCATGGGCCGGGCGTTGCAGTGCAGTGACTGTGCAGTAGCTCGGAGTCGGCCCCGAACCCGGGGTGACAGCCGCAAGGGCCCGACCAGCCCGACAAGTGTACCGGCCACGCGCCCGGATGGGCGGGGCTCGGCGAATTCTTTGACGGCTTCTGAACCTCTGCGGTACAGAAGTCGTCACTCCTCGACGAAGGTCGAGGGGTTCGCCCTATTTGACGTTCGCCAGCCCGGTGATGAGCGAGACCACTTCGGCCACGTGCGTCGAGCACTCGTCCTCGTTCGACGCCTCGAGGTTGAGGCGCAGCAGCGGCTCGGTGTTCGAGGCTCGCAGGTTGAACCACCACGATCCGAAGTCGACAGTGAGCCCGTCGAGGTGGTCGATGGTCGCATTCCTGCCCGTGTACGCGCTTTCGATGCGCTCGACCACGGCCTTCGGGGAGGCGACCTTCGTGTTGATCTCGCCCGAGCCGACATAGCGCTCGAACGGCTTGCGCAACTCGCTCAGCTTGGCCCCCTCGCCCGCTTCGGAGAGGAGCTGCAGCACGATGAGGGCGGCGATGATGCCCGAGTCGGCCCGGTAGTTATCCCGGAAGTAGTAGTGGGCGGAGTGCTCGCCGCCGAAGACGGCGTCGGTCTCGGCCATCACTGACTTGATGAAGCTGTGCCCGACCCGGGTTCGGACCGGCACGCCGCCGCACTCACGGATGACCTCTGGCACGGCCTTCGAGCAGATGCAGTTGTAGAGGACCGTGGCGCCGGGGTTCCGGGACAGGATCGCAGCGGCCACCATCGAGGTCGTCGTCGAACCGGAGATCGGCTGGCCCCGCTCGTCGACCAGGAACACGCGGTCGGCGTCGCCGTCGAACGCGAGCCCGATGTCGGCGTGCACCGCGGTGACCCGGTTCTGGAGGTCGCGGAGGTTCTCGGGCTGGATCGGATCGGCGGGATGGTTCGGGAACGTGCCGTCGAGCTCGCCGTACATGACCTCGAGGTCGAGCGGCAGCTGCCCTAGGACGGCCGGTACAACGAGGCCGCCCATGCCGTTGGCCGTGTCGGCGACGACTTTCAGCGGGCGGATCTTGGCCGGATCGATGAACGACAGCGCGTGCTTCGCGAACGCGTCGAGCAGCGACTGCTCCGACCGCGTGCCCGAGCCCGTGCCGAACGCGACGTCACCGTCGAGCAGCGCAGCCGCGATGTCGCGGATCTCGGTGAGCCCGGTCTCCTCGCCGATCGGTTTCGCCCCGGCCAGGCACATCTTGACGCCGTTGTACTGCGCCGGGTTGTGCGAGGCCGTGAACGTGACGCCCGGGATGTCGAGCATTCCGCTGGCGAAGTACAGGAGGTCGGTCGAGGCGAGGCCGATGTCGATCACGTCGACGCCTTCGCCGAGCGCGCCCTCGGCAAACGCGGTGGACAGCTCGATGCCCGACGGGCGCATGTCGCGCGCCACCACGATCTTTGCGGCTCCGGTGAAGCGGGCGAACGCAGCGCCGACGGCGCGGGCCGTGTTCGGGCTGAACTGGTCGGGAACGATGCCCCGGACGTCGTAGGCCTTGAAGATGGCCGACAGCGCCTCAAGGGCGTTGCCGGACTGCGGGCCGGACTTCGGGGCCGTCTGCGGGCCGAGGTCGGGGACGACAGGGCTGGGGGTCATCGGTATCTTCTCCTGCGCATCGTTCCACCGGACCGCGCCATTCGCGGGTAGTGCGACACGAGCGCTCACGGGTTGCGCGGTCCGGGTCGAGAACGGTAGCCGACACCGATGACGGCAGGTTCCGGTCCGGACGCTTCGGGGTTCCGGTCGTCAGCCACGCACGGGTTTAGGCTTCCATCCCATGCAGTCGAGCGACACCCGGGTCAAGTCCGCCCCTGATCCGGTCGAGGCACCAGAGGTGCATCGCCATTCACTCGTGATCATCGGTTCGCAGGAATCCACCGACGTGACGTCGAGCCCCGCCCGGGATCCGTTGGCGCGCGTGGGGTTGTTCGTGATCGCGGCCGCGACGATCATCCTGTTCTGGAAGCTCCACGGGTTCAAGCTCCCGTCCGAGATCGACCGTGAACGGGTCCAGAACCTGATCAACACCGGCAAGTCCACCACCGGCAAGCTTCCGCGCACCACCCTGTGGACCAGCATCACGGACTGGATCACCCCCTGGCAGTGGGGACGCGGCGACCTCCTCAAGAACTCGACCGCCACCGGCGGCGACATGGGCGCCCACATCTGGACCCCCGACGTCGTCAAACGCTCCATCCTCACCAAAGGACGCCTCACCGGCTGGTCCAACGACTGGTACCGAGGCATGCCCGTCCTCGGCTTCTACTTCCCGCTCCCGTCCCTGATGATCGCCTTCCTCTCGTTCATCGTCCCGTACGGCATCGCCTTCAAGCTCATCACCGTCGCCGGCATCTGCTCCATCCCCACGACCGCCTGGGCCGCCGGCAGACTCGCCGGCCTCCGCCGCCCGATCCCGGTACTCATGTCGCTCGCCGCCGTCGTGTTCGTCCTCGGACGCAACTACGACCTCCAGATCTACGGCGGCAACATCCTGTCCACCATGGCCGGAGAATTCTCGTTCTCCATCAGTCTCAGCCTCGCCATCCTCTTCCTCGGACTTTTCACCAACGTCCTACGCACCGGACAGATGCGCGGCCGCGCCGCCCTCGTCCTCGCGGCCACGGGGCTCTGCCACCTCCTACCCACCATGTGGGTCCTCCTCGCCTCCTTCACCCTTCTCCTCACCCACCTCGACGGCCGCCGCCTTCGTCCCAAGAACCCTCGCCTCCTGTTCAGCATCCTCGGAGGCGGCACCTTCGTCGCCGCCATCGCGGCCATCGCCATCAGCCCCAAAGCCGCCATAGTGATCCTCGGCGCCACCATCTTCGGCCTCGCCATCGCCGACCAGATCAAAGGCCTGTTCGGACTCACCCAGCTCCGCGACGCCGTCCTCGTCCTCGGCTTCGGCGGCGCCACCGCTGGCTTCTGGCTCATCCCCTTCGCTTCGAACCTGGACTACTCCAACGACATGGGTTGGGAGAAGATGCGCCTCTACGTCGCCAACCTCTTCCCGTTCTGGGCCAAGAAGCCACCCGGCGACGCCGGCCTCATGGCCATCGCCATGGTCCTCGCCATCATCGGTGGCACCGCCGCACTCCTCTCCCTCGGCCGTGCCATGACCGCCCGAGCCAAGGCCAACGGCGGATGGTCACCCCTGCTCTTCCCCGTTGCGACGTTCCTGTCGTTGTTGGTCGCAATCCTCGTCGGCGCCATCCACGCCAGCTTCGCCGTCGCGCTGTTCGCATTCGCCGGAGGTGTCCTGTTCACCTTCCTCATGGCGTGCGCGGCAACCGAGCCCATTCCTGCAGCGCGTCTCGCCCAAGCCATCACCGTCGCCCTTCTCGCCGTCGCCGTGGTCACGCAGTGGGCGCACCATCCAGGCCGGATCGTGCTCGCCGCCATCCTCGCCATCGTCACGATCCTCGTGGTCGCGGCCTTCAACGGGCTCGAGTACGAACGCTGGCCGGTGGCCCTGCTGATAGTCGTCGGCGCATGCGTCTCGCTGTTCGTCCTCTCCCCGCAGTTCCGGCTGTGGAACGCCCGCGTGCTCCCGTTCTGGTTCTTCACCATCCTCCTGCTCGCCGCCTACGGCGCCGTCGCGCTGATGCACGGGTTCAGTGCCGCATTGCGCTGGTACGGCGAGCCCCGCCGCACGTTCCGACGCGCTCCGGTGTGGGGCACCGTGGCGGCCAGCATCGCCGTGTTCATCGGTTCAGGCATGCCCCTCAACCTCGTCCCCGACCGCCTCCCCGTGCCGTCGGTGAAGAAGGGACGCATCGGCATCCAGCAAGCCGTCAGATCGACCGATGCCAGCCCGGTCACCGGCTGGTCGGGCTACAACTTCAAGGGCTATGAGGGCCAGACGGCATGGCCGGAGTACAAGGCCCTCATGGACGAAGCGAACCGCGTCGGCAAGACCGTCGGCTGTGGCACGGCGATGTGGGAGTACGACGATGCCCGCCTCAACTCGTTCGGCACAACGCTGTCGCTGATGCTGCTGCCGTACTGGACGAAGAGCTGCATCGGCTCCGTCGAAGGCGTCTACTTCGAATCGTCCGCCACCGCACCGTCGCACTGGCTCAACGCCGCACTCACCACCGCCCCCGCAGAGAACAACGCCGACGGCTCGAAGAAGACCAGTGGACCGTCGAACCCGCAACGCGACCTCCCGTACCACTCGTTCGC
>JAYTFI010000474.1:0-26384 GCA_043734485.1 Acidimicrobiales bacterium
CGCGTGCTCAATTCCGGGTGCGTGAGAGGAACGCCTTCGTCCGCTCGTGCTGCGGGCTCACCAGTACCTCGGCCGGCGTGCCCTGCTCGACGATCACACCGCCGTCCATGAACACGACCCGATCCGCAACTTCCCGGGCGAAGCCCATCTCGTGCGTGACGACCATCATCGTCATGCCCGTGGTGGCCAGGTCCCGCATCACCTGCAGCACCTCGCCGACGAGTTCGGGGTCGAGCGCGGACGTCGCCTCGTCGAACAGCATTACCTTCGGCTGCATGGCCAGCGCCCGCGCGATGGCGACACGCTGCTGCTGACCGCCCGACAACTGCGAAGGGTAGCTGTCGGCCTTGTGGGCCAACCCGACACGTTCGAGCATCTCCTTCGCCCGCTCGTTCGCCGTCGCCTTGTCGAGCTTGAGCACCTCGGTGAGCGCCAGCGTCACGTTGCCGGCCGCGCTCTTGTGCGGGAACAGGTTGAACTGCTGGAACACCATGCCCATCCCGGTGCGGACCTTGTCGAGATTGCACTTCGGGTCGCACACCTCGACGCCGTCGACCGCGATCGTGCCGCTGGTCGGTTCTTCGAGGCGGTTCACACACCGCAGGAGGGTCGACTTACCCGAACCTGATGGTCCGATGACGCACACGACCTCGCGCTCGGCAACATCGAGGTCGATGCCTCGCAGGACTTCGTTCTCACCATACGCTTTCGTAAGCGCACGTATCGAAACCATCGGTGTGCCGATCATCACCGGGGTCATCGTGAACCTGCTTTCGCTCGACGGTCGAGGTAGGCGACCAGTTGCAACAGCGGCAGGGTGATCACCAGATAGGCAATGCCGGCGGCGACAAGTGGCGTCGTGCTGGCCCGGGTGTTCGAGAACAGCCGCGAGTACGTGAGGATCTCCCGACCACCGATCCCGACGCCGAGGATGGCGATCAGCGAGGTGTCCTTGAACAACGCAGTGAGCTCGTTCGTGAGCGGCGGGATGATGATCCGGAACGCCTGCGGGAGGATCACCTTGCCCATCGCCTTGTTGCGGGTCATGCCCAGCGAACGGGCGGCCTCCATCTGACCGATCGGGACGGCTTCGATGCCGGCCCGGATGCTCTCGGCCATGTACGCAGCCGCGACGATCGAAAGCGCGAAGCATTGGGGAACGTACTTCGCCCCAAAGCTGCCGAAGGGCCAGCGGAAGATGTTGCCCGTGACGCCCCGGTACGCGATCGGGAAGCCGAACCCGATGAGGATGATCGTCAGCAGCGCCGGGAGACCGCGGATCGCGTCGATGAACGTCGCAGCCGGCCACCGGAACCGGCGGCGACGACTGATGCGACCCAGGGCCAGCGCCAAACCCAACGCGAGCCCGAAGCCGAAGCTGATCGCGGTGTACACGATGGTGTTGCGCATGGCCTCGGTGACGATCCCGGGGAGCATCTCCCACAGGATCTCCGTGTTGAACAGTTCCTTGCCGACCCCCGCGATCACGGCTGCGCTCATTTGCCGCCGCACCCTATCCCTCCGGTCGGCGGGCTATGCGCCCGCGGCTGCGCCCAGGTACTTCGTGAGGATGGCCTTGTAGCTGCCGTCGGCCCTGATCGTGTCGAGCCCGGTGTTCAGCGCGGCGGTCAGGCCGGGGTTGTCCTTCGGCACGACGAAGCCATACTCCTCGCCCTCACCGTCGAAGATCTTGCTGACGACGAGCTCGCCACTGCTCTTCGTCGCGGCGTAACCGTTGATCGGGGAGTCCTGTATAACGGCGTCGACCTGTCCGGCCTTCAGCGCCGTGACAAGGTCATCGGCGCCCTGGAAGTCCTTGACGGTGTACCCGTTCGCGGAGGCGCCGGCGGTGGCGAACGTCGAGCCCGTCGTGCCGGCCTGCGCGCCGACGGTCTTGCCCTTCAGAGCGGGAAGGTCGTTCAGCGCGGCGTCGGCGGAGCGGACCAGGATTGTCTGCTGGATCTTGAAGTAGCCGTTCGTGAAGTCGTTGGCCTGCTTGCGTTCGGGCGTGATCGACACCGAACTCGCGATCATGTCGCAGCTCCCCGACTTGAGCGCGGCGAAGATGCCGTCGAAGGGTGTCTTGATGTACTCGGTAGTGAGGCCGATTGTCCCGGCGATGCCGTTCAGGATGTCGACGTCGATGCCCGTGACAGCGCCATCGGCGCCGTTTGTGTAGTACTCGAAGGGGGCGTACGGGATGTCGGAACAAACGACGAGCTTCCCCGCAGTGGCCGTCTTCACGGCTGCCGCGGTGGTGTCGGCGGCGCTGGTGCCACTGGCGACGGCCGTGGTGTCGGCGGCGGCCGCGGTGGTGTCGGCGGCGGCCGTGTCGGCTGCCGCGGTCGTGTCGGCCGCAGCGGCCACGGTGGTCTCCGCAGGGGCTGCGGTGGTGTCGCTGCTCTTGTCCTTGCTGCACCCTGCTGCGATCAGGGCGAGCGGGAGGGCGAGGACGGCGAGCGAACGGATGCCAGAACGGCGCGTACGAATCATGGTGGGAACTCCTTGATTGGGGGGTGGTGCGGCGCTACAGGAACTTCGGGGAAGTCAACCGAACAGGGCCGCTTGTGGACGGGCCGCTGCAGCAGCATCGGCACCTGCGAACGCGGTCCTTTGGATGCCCCAGGGGAGGTGCTCCATGAACACCCAGGTTCGACGGTGGATCGTCGTCGGTCCGAAAGCGTGAAGGGCCATCTTATGGCGGGGACACGGATACCCCTTGTTGTCGGCGAAGTGGAAGGCCGGGAAGTGCTCGTCCTCCTGTCGCATCAGCCGGTCCCGAGTCACCTTGGCCAGCACGCTCGCGGCCGAGATCGAGAGGCAGGTGGCATCGCCCTTCACGATCCGCGTCGTCGCTCCCGGCGCAACGGCGTCGCCGATGAAATCCCAGTTCCCGTCGATCAGCACGCGGTCGGGAAGCAGTCCGAGTCCGGTCAGCGCCCGGCGGGCGGCCAGCTTCTGGGCCGCCGACATGCCGAGGTCGTCGCACTCCTGATGGCTGACCATCCCGACGGACCAGGCCCGGCACCAGCCCGCAACCCGGTCGAACAGGGCCTCGCGCTGCCGCTCGGAGAGCATCTTCGAATCGCGGATCCCCGGCACTCGCCCGACACCGTTCGTGGGTAGCACCGCAGCACCGATGGCCAACGGGCCGGCCCACGACCCTCGACCAACCTCGTCGATGCCGACGACCACGTCATGACCAGCAGCCCACAATGCCTTCTCGACGGTGAGCTTCGGCGGGATCTTCTTCGACGGAGCCTTTGATCGCTTCGTCACCGGCTTCGGCAGGGCGGCGGGGGCCATTGACGATTGAGTGTACGGCCCAGTGAGCGATCCCGGTTTGCGACGGCGCCTTCACACCATGCGACCGTATGCATGTGTCGGCGTGATCGAGATGACGACTCGTCGCTCTCCGACCATTGCTGTGCGGTAGTCGTCCCAGTTCGGGTGTTCAACCCCGAACGACTTGTAGAGGGCCATCAGCGCGTCGACCGTGGCGTCGTGCGGGTCCGCAGCCTCCGGCGTGACGCTGGCAGTTCCATCGATGACCACGTACGAGCCGAACCCATCGGCCGTGGCGTACAGCGACACCTGGGGGTTGCGCACCGCGTTCTGGGTCTTGGCCCGGTCGGCTGTGGCCGAGATGCGGATGATGCCATCGTCACCGACTTTGGACCAGATGTTGGAGAGCTGCGGTCGCCCATCCGGGCGGGTGGTGACGAGCACGGTGTCACGCTTGTCGGCGAAGTAGGCGAGGGCGTCGGTGATTTCCATGCGGTCGGGAACCTCGGGTGCGGCGCTGACATTCCGCGCTGGACTCGTACGATCGACGCATGGCCCGCGTCTCCCTCGACCTCGATCCTGTCGTCCTGACTAGGCTACGAGCGGCGGCGAACCGGCGCAAAGTCACGCCGGACGTGATCGTCAACGAGCTGCTTGCGGCCGGGCTGCGCACCACTGCACGAGCCGCAGCATCGTCATCCAGACCAGGCCCGGTCACCTACGACTACGACTACGACGACGACCCGGATCCCGATCGTGGCTGAGTCGCCGCGTCAACCCTCGAGCGCAGCGACGATCGCCGCCTGTCCCGGGTCCACCACGATGTCGGCAAGGAACGCATCGAGCAGTTCACGACCGAGCTGCTCGGTGGTGAGTCGGAGGCTGACCGCGATCACGTTGGCGTCGTTCCACCGCCGTGCACCGGTCGCCGTCTCGGCATCCACGCACAGCGCGGCCCGCACTCCGGCCACCTTGTTCGCGGCAATCGACACACCGGTGCCGGTGAAGCAGCACGCCACCCCGAGGTCCGCACGTTCGGCCGCGACTGCCTCGGCCACCAGTCGGCCGGCCTGACCCCAGCCTTCGGGGTAGGCCACGACGTCAAGCTCGTGACCGAGGTCGCGCAGGTGCACGAGCATGGCCATGGTGACGTGGGTGGCGTCGTCGGTGCCGAAGGCGATGCGCATGCCCGTCACCGTACCGACCGCCTGGCGATGAGGCGGACGGTACGGTGCGCCATGCCCGCGATCGTGACCGGCTGCGTGTTCTGCGACATCGTCAAGGGCGCCGCGCCTGCAGCCATCGTCCTCGACGAACCCGAGGTGTTGGCCTTCCTCGACCGCACGCCGGTGTTCCCCGGTCACGTCCTGCTCGTGCCGCGCGCCCATCACGTCACGCTTGCCGACCTTCCTCCCGAGCTCATCACCCCGCTGTTCGCCGCTGCGCAACGGCTCAGCGTCGCCGTCCAGACCGCGACTGGAGCGGACGGCAGCTGGGTGTCGATGAACAACATCGTGAGCCAGAGCGTTCCCCACCTCCACGTCCACGTCGTCCCACGACGGCGCAAGGACGGTCTTCGCGGGTTCTACTGGCCCCGGCAGCAGTATGAGAGCGACGACGCCATGTACGCCGTGGCCGATCGGATCGCAGCCGCACTTGAGAGCTGAGCGGCGCGGCGGGCAGGGTTCCAAACAGTGGTTGGTTCTAGGTAGGCGGGGTTCGATGCCGGGTTGTGCTCACGGCCGAGGCGTCAGCAGCGCGTCGCCCTTCGCGCCGCTTCCCGACCACGCCGGATCGATTGCCGATGCCCGCAGCCGCAACGGCTCGGCGGTCGGCCCGGCAGTCCGGTCCAGCGGCACCACATCCCACAGCATCGCGGCCCGGGGACCGTGCCAGCGGATTGCGAACGAGAGCCGACCGGCTGGCGTGGGGACATTGCGGGCTTCGATGCTCTGACCTCGCCATTCCGGCGTGAACCCACGCAGGACATCGACCGCGCCGTCGGGATCGAGCACCGCAACCGACTCGAGCAGGTCGCGCACCGCCGCCGCCAGCCGCCGCCGCGACGCCGGAACCAGTGTGCCACCCACACTCAGCGCCGGCACCGGTTCGAGTGGCAACACCGGCATCGGCCACACGGCCCCGTTCGATTCCCATGCGCGCATACTTTGCTTGGCCGCCCGGCCGTCGCCGGCGACCGTGAACAGATCTGCTGCCGCCCGGCAAGCCGCGGTCCACGGTCCCGCCGCGCCGTCCTTCTTTGCCCGCTTCAGCACGAGCTCGAGTGCGGCCCCGACCGTCGGTGCCATCGTCGAGGCGAACACCCCATCGCCGGTCAGCGCTGCGTGCATCCCCAGCGCCCGCACGACGGTGGCGGTCACGGCCTCGTCGGAGGCAGCCGGGTCGTGGAACCCACCGCGCGGGCCCTGGCGGTCCGGGACGTCTTCCAGGAGCGCACCGGCTTCAGCATGGAACCCGAGGAGGTCGAGCGCCTCGGCCACCACGGCCCGGTCCGCGGTCGCGTCGTGCCCGTCGACGACGAGCGGCTCGGACGCCAGCAGCACGCCGGCCGAAAGCGATTCGAAGCGATCGTTCAGCGAGTTGTCGGGAAGCCGGATCGACATGCCGCGGGCCAACTGCAGAGCCCAGCCGTTGGCCAGCGCGTGGACATCGGGCAGCGAGGCGAGCACGGGCGAACCCATCAACGCCACTGCACTGGAGGCGCCGAGGAGCAGGCCGATCCGGGCGGTGGTCGTGTGTGTGACCGGAATGAGGAAGGCCGCTTCGCACGGACCGGCGACAGCCGGCAGCTGCATGCCGGCCCGCCCGGAGGTGACCACCGCTTCGAGATCCTCGCCTACCCCAACGCATGCGGAGCGCTGCGGACTTCGCGGGAGATGAAGAAGCGGGAAGCCACCGACCCGCACGACGCTGCCCGTCACCGTCACGTCCCGCACACCCGGGCCTCGCAACACCATCGCGAGGGCGAACGGGACCTTGGAACGGTTCTCGACGTCAAGCACGACGAGCTCGCGCGGCCCCTGCACGGCGCCGAAGACGGTCGCGATCGCGTCGCCACTTGGTATGCGCACAGAAGTTTGCACGATCGGCATGTTGCGCACGAGGTGCTGACGAGTGGTGATCGCATTGGATGGGATGTGCCAGCGGTCGTCGGCACCGATCCACCACTCGACGGCGATCTCTTCGGGTGTGCCCGGTGCGAGGACGATGGTGCCGCCGCCGCGCACGTCGGCACGGCGCGGCGACCCGATGGTTCCGACGATCACGCCGTCAGCCTGCCATCCTCTGCCTACAGGCCCGTCATCTCGGTCGTCACAGGCCGGGCCAGCAGCGCGGCCATGGCCGCGGCCGCGGTGACGCCCTTCAGGACGATGGCGGCTACTTGCTCCACGATCGGGAGGTCGAGCCCGTGCGCCTTGGCCAGCTCGTCGACCGGGCCGCACGACTTCACGCCTTCGGCCACCATGTTCATCTCGGTGACGATCTCTTCGATGGTGCGGCCGCGACCGAGCTGCTCGCCGACGAAGCGGTTTCGGCTCTGCGGGCTGCTGCACGTCGCTATGAGATCGCCGAGGCCGGCAAGGCCGCCGAACGTCATCATGTGCCCGCCGAGCGCGCTCCCCAACCGGGCCAGCTCGCCGAGCCCGCGGGTGATCACCATCGCCTTGCTGTTGTCACCGAAGCCCATACCGTCCACGATGCCGGCGGCCACCGCGATCACGTTCTTGAACGCTCCGCCGATCTCGGCCCCGATGAGGTCGGGGTTGGAGTACACCCGGAACGTCGGCGAGCTGACCGCCGCCTGCACCCGCACCGCGATGTCCGCTTCGGCCATGGCGATGACCGACGCCGCCGGGTGGCCGGCCATCACCTCCTTCGCCAGGTTCGGGCCGGAGAGCACGCCGACGGGATGACCTGGCAGCACCTCCGCAATCACCTGGGTCATGCGCAGCCGCGTGCCCTGTTCGACGCCTTTGGTGAGGCTCACGATGGGCGTTCCGGGCCGGATGTGCCGAGCGACTTCCAGCAGCACGCCCCGGAAGCCGTGCGAGGGCACGCCCATGATCACGATGTCCGCGGTCGAGACCGCGGCTTCGAGGTCGTGGGTCGCCCGCAGATCCGGATGCAGGTCGTAGCCGGCGAGATAGGCACCATTGGTGTGCGAGTTGTTGATCTCGCGGGCGACGTCGCTGTTGCGGGCCCACAACACGGTGGGCACGTTGCGGGCGGCGAGGCTCGCCACGGTCGTGCCCCACGAACCGGCACCTATCACGGCTACGACTGCTTCTGCGGTTCCCCCGGATGACATGCAGCTCATCATCGCAGCCGAGGCTTGACGAGGCGAAGGGCCACCATCTACGGTTCGTCTGTTCATTGAACTCACTGCACCAGGAGAACAGCATGACCACGAATGAGGCCGTCGCAGTGAAGGGCGACTGGAAGCCCACCGCCTGCATCCTGTGCGAGTGCAACTGCGGTATCGAAGTGCGATTGGGGCACGGCGCAAGTACCGGCGATGCCACTTCGGGCGAACCCCTTGGCCTCCCGCGCCGCTTCGAGCGCATCCGCGGCGACAAGGCCCACCCGGCCTCGAAGGGCTACACCTGCGAGAAGGCCCTGCGCCTGGACCATTACCAGAACGCCACGTTCCGGATCACGTCGCCGCTGCGGCGGCGGGCGGACGGCAGCTACGAGGCGATCGACTGGGAGACGGCGATCCGGGAGGTGGCCGACGGCTTCAAGGCCGTGCGCGACACCCACGGCGGCGAGTCGATCTTCTATTACGGCGGCGGCGGCCAGGGCAACCACCTCGGCGGGTCCTACAGCGGGGCAACGCTCCGAGCCCTGGGTGCCCGCTACAAGGCCAACGCGCTCTCGCAGGAGAAGACCGGCGAGTTCTGGGTGAACGCCAAGATGCTCGCGGCCAACGTGCGTGGCGACTTCGAGCACACCGAGGTCGCAGTGTTCGTCGGCAAGAACCCCTGGCAGTCACACGGCATGCCCCACGCCCGCACCACGCTTAAGGAGATCTCGGCCGACCCCGAGCGCTCGATGATCGTGATCGATCCGCGCAAGACCGAGACCGCTGACCTCGCCGACTTCCACCTCCAGGTGAAGCCCGGCACCGATGCCTGGTGCCTCGCCGCCCTGGGCGCCGTGATCGTCCAGGAGGGCCTCGTGAAGCGGAGCTGGGTGGATCAGCACACGGGCGGCTACGACGACGTGGCGGCCGCTCTCGGCACGATCCCGATCGCCGACTACGCCCGCATCTGCGGCATCGACGAGTCGCTCCTACGCGGCGCAGCCCGTCGCATCGCAGGAGCCGCGAGCGTGGCCGTCTTCGAAGACCTCGGTGTGCAGATGTCGCTCCACTCCACGCTCTGCAGCTACCTCGAGAAGCTCGTATGGCTGCTCACGGGGAACTTCGGCAAGGCCGGCGCGCAGTACGCACCGACGAGCCTCGTTGCCCTTGTCCGCGGCATGGACGAAGGCCGCAAGATCCTGAAGACCACACCCGTCGTGGGCGCAAAGATCATCTCGGGCCTCGTGCCGTGCAACGTCGTCCCCGACGAGATCCTCACCGACCACCCCGCCCGCTACCGCGCCATGCTCGTCGAGTCGGGCAACCCCGCGCACTCGATCGCCGACAGCCAGCGCATGCGTGAGGCGCTCGGGTCGCTCGAGCTGCTCGTCGTCATCGACGTCGCCATGACGGAGACGGCCCGACTCGCCCACTATGTGCTGCCGGCCCAATCGCAGTACGAGAAGTACGAGGCGACGTTCTTCAACTTCGACTTCCCGAAGAACGTGTTCCACCTCCGCCGGCCCGTCGTCGAACCGCTCCCCGGCACGCTGCCCGAGCCGGAGATCCACGCCCGTCTGGTCGAGGCACTCGGCGCAATGACCGACGAGCAGCTCGCTCCATTGCGGGCGGCTGCGGCGACGAGCCGCGCCGCGTTCGCCGAAGCGTTCTTCGCGGCGACGACGGCCGACCCGGCACTCGGTGCACTCGCACCGGTCGTGCTCTATCGAACCCTCGGGCCGACGCTTCCAGATGGCGCGGCGAGCGCGGCGATCCTGTGGGGCGCGTCGCACCGCTGCGCGCTGAGCTTCCCCGAGAGTCTGAAGCGGGCGGGCTTCGACGGCGAAGGGCTCGAGCCGGGCGAGAAGCTGTTCGACGCCATCCTGTCCAGCCCGAGCGGCCTCACCTTCAGTGTCGACGACGACGAGGACTCGTGGCGCCGCATCGCCACACCCGACGGGCTCATCAACCTCAGCATCCCGGAGATGCTCGGCGAGCTCAAAGGGCTGCGCACCGAGACGCCGCCGGCTGCCGATCCGCACTTCCCCTTGGTCCTGTCCGCAGGCGAGCGTCGCAGCTTCACCGCAAACACGATCTTCCGGGACAACACGTGGCGGAAGAAGGATGCCGACGGCGCGCTACGGATCAGCCCCGCCGATGCCGAGCGCTTCGGCCTCATCGACGGCGGCCGGGCCATCGTCACGACGGCTCGGGCTAGCGTCGAGGTGATGGTCGAGATCAATGACCGCATGCGCGACGGCCACATCTCGCTGCCGAACGGGATGGGCGTCGGAACCTCCAACGACGTGAAGGGCATCGCCCCCAACGAGCTCACTGACTCGGCACATCGTGACTGGATCGCCGGCACGCCGTTCCACAAACACGTTCCCGCCCGAATCGACGCGCTCGCATGAGGCCAAGCGCGGCATTCCTATGACTGACGTGCCGCTGCCGTCGGGACGGTCCTGGATCGCCGCATTCGCGGCCGCACTCGGAGTCGATGCGCCCGACGACGCCACGATCGACGCGCTCCTCTCGCTCGCCGGCACGGCGGCACATTCGTCCGAGCGCATCGCCGCGCCGATCGCCTGCTTCCTCCTCGCGAAGGCGGGCATCGGTATCGAACGTGCACAGATGATCGCGTCATCGCTCTCGGTTCCGGCCGCGAAGGGCTGAGTTGTGCGACGCACACGATTCGATCAGGACATCTGTCCGATCGCCCGCACCACTGACCTCATCGGCGACTGGTGGACGCCCGTTGTGATGCGCGAGGCGTTCTACGGCTGCCGCCGGTTCGAACAGTTCCAGGAACGCCTCGGCGTCAGCCGGGCCACGCTCACCGAACGGCTGAACCGCCTGGTCCATGAAGGGATGCTCGACAAGATTCCGTACCAGACGAACCCTGTCCGCCACGAGTACCGCCTCACCGAGAAGGGCCGCGACTTCTACTCGGTGCTCGCAGCGATGTTCCGTTGGGGCGACCGCTGGCTCTTCGGCGACAAGGGCGCGTCCCTCGAGCTCTACGACAAGACCACGGGCGAGACCGTGCAGCCGCTGGTCGTCGACGAGAACACCGGCATCCCGATCGACGCTCGCCGCATCATGCTCAGGTCCCGTCGATGGGCGAAGGCGGCACCGAAGTGACGGATCGACCGGCCGCGGGAGGCACGGCGGTGCTCGTCCCTGTGAAGGCCTTCGGCGAAGCGAAGCGACGGCTGTCGAGCGCGCTCGATCCCGCGGCGCGTGCCGCTCTCGCCCGCCGGATGGCCGCGAACGTGGTTGCCGCCGCGGCACCCTTCGCGGTCGCGGTCGTCTGCGACGACGAGGATGTCGCGGCCTGGGCCCACGAGCACGGAGCCCTGGTGCTGCACGAGCCCGGCAGGGGACTCAACGGGGCCGTCGAATCAGGCGTAGAACAGCTCGCGGCGGCAGGTTTTGGGCGGGTCGTCGTCGCTCATGCCGACTTGCCACGGGCGCGCACCTTCACGTGGGTTGCCGCGTTCGCAGGCATCACGATCGTCCCCGATCGGCGAAATGACGGCACCAACGTGCTGTGCCTGCCGACCGACGCGGGGTTCCGTTTCACCTACGGCCCCGGATCGTTCGCCCGTCATCACGCCGAGGCACGACGCGTCGATTCCGCAGTCCGGGTCGCGCCCGACCGTCTTCTCGGTGCCGATGTCGATCGTCCGAGCGATCTCGCCGATCTCGTCACGTCCGACACGCTGATGATCTGCGGTTGACCGGTGAGCGTTCCCGACTCGTACGCCCTTCCGGACGTCCCCGGTCAGGTATCGGTCGACCTGCCGACGCCGAAGCGGGTGCTCGCCATCGGTGCGCATCCCGACGATGTCGAGTTCGGCTGCGGCGGCACCCTAGCCAAGTGGGCCGACAATGGATGCGAGGTCTTCCATCTCGTACTCACCGATGGTTCGAAGGGCACCTGGGATCCTGAGACCGATCAGGCCGAACTCGTCGTCACCCGGCAGCGCGAGCAGCGGAACGCGGCTCGCATCCTGCGCGGCACGGCATCCGGCGGTGACGATCACGTCGTGTTCCTCGGCTGGATCGACGGTGAGCTCGATAGTGGGCTTCGTCAGCGGTGGGAGGTCGCCTACTGGATTCGCCGATTCGCGCCTGATGTCGTGCTGGGTCACGATCCGTGGCGCCGTTACCGCATCCATCCCGACCACCGTCATGCCGGGTTCCTCACCACCGACGCGATCGTCGCGGCGCGCGATCCGAAGTTCTTCCCTGAGCAGCAGGTTGCGCCGCATCGCCCATCGAGCCTGCTGTTGTGGGAGGCCGATGCGCCCGACCATGTCGAGCGAATCGACGGCGTCCTCGACCGCAAGCTGTATGCGCTGCTCGCCCATGAGAGCCAGTACGAGACGACGATGCACGTCGCTCGACCGACCGCGTCGTCCGGGACGTCACCGCACCTCACGGCCGAGTCGAATCCGCAGATCGCCCAGTTCCGGGCCGCGCTCGGCGACCGGGCCCGGGAAGCAGGACGCCTCGCCGGCGTGGAAGCCGGCGAGGCGTTCAAGCACATCCTGAATCTGTGACAGTGCTGCGCAATCGGTCGCTCAGACGGCCGATCGCATGATGCTCATCTCTTCTTTGCGGAAGCCCTCTTGGCCGGAGCGGCCTTGGCCGCCACGGACTTCTTGGCCGGAGCCTTGACCGCGGCGACGGTCTTCTTGGCCGGAGCCTTCTTGGCTGCGACCTTCTTGGCCGCAGCCGGCTTTGCAGCCTTCGCCGGAGCCTTCTTGGCCGCGACCTTCTTGGCCGCCGGCTTTGCAGCCTTGGCCGGAGCCTTCTTGGCCGCGACCTTCTTGGCCGCGACCTTCTTGGCCGCGACCTTCTTGGCCGCAGCCGGCTTCGCAGCTTTTGCCATCTTTGCGGGAGCTGCCTTGGCTGCCTTGACGGCCTTGGCCGGTGCGGCCTTCTTCACTGCGGCCTTGGCCGGTGCGGCCTTCTTCGCAGGTGCGGCCTTCTTCGCGGGTGCAGCTTTCGCTGCTGCCTTCTTAGCGGCCATCGAAATCACTTCCCTTTCTTGGCCGGAGCGGCCTTTGCGGCCTTGGCCGCGGGCTTCGCCTTGGCCTTCTCGTTGACGGCGGCCTTGAAGCCCGAGCCGGCAGTGAACTTGGGAGCCTTCGAAGCCTTGATCTTGATTGCCTCGCCCGTCTGCGGGTTTCGACCGGTGCGCGCCTTTCGATCCGAAACGCTGAACGTACCGAAGCCCGGGATTGTCACCTTGTCACCTCCGCGGACGGTGTTCTCGACGATGTCGATGAGCGCGTTGACGGCCTTCTCGCTGTCAGACTTGGTGAGTCCTGCCGATCCGGCTACCGCCTCGATCAGTTCTGTCTTGTTCACCCGCAACCTCCTGGTGCATTGAATGGGTTGAAGAAGAAGACATGAATGGCGATCCCAAGTCAAGCATTGCCACTGTTTGCAGGGGTTCTGAGGGGTGGTGTTCCCCAGATCCCAGTGCCCGTAGGGGTTGTGGGGTTTTGGAAAGAATTCGTGACCTTGGTCACTTCATATGCGAACGTAAGACATGAATAGTATGTGTACACATCAACTAGCATATTTCGCGAAAGCGCGATCGAAATGGTCGGTCGTTAAGCTCCTGTAGATGCATCAGGACCTCGACATCAGCTGGTACCCCGTCCCCGACGCCGACGATCTCCCTGAGGACCTCACGAAGCTCTTCTCGAAGGCGCGCTCCGCGATCGGCTTCGTGCCGAACGTGTTCCAGGCGATGTCGTACCGACCCGACCATATGCGCGCTTGGTTTAGCCACTTCAAGCTCCTCCACGTGCCGTCGGAGAATCTCACGGCAGCGGATCGGGAAATGATCGCCGTCGTCGTATCCATGGCCAACGGATGTCTCTACTGCCTCGTCGCCCATGGGGCTGCATTACGCGACGCACTCGGCGATCCGGTACAGGCGGATCGCATCACCCTCGACTGGCGTCGTGCCGGGCTCGACGCGCGCAGCAGCGCCATCTGTGACTACGCAGAGAAGATCACGAAGCGACCGACCGAAACGACCCGGGAGGACATCGCGCACCTCCAGTCGTTCGGGTTCACACCGCAGGAGACGTGGGACATCGCCGAGATCGCAGCCATGTACAACTTCACCAACCGCATGGCCATGGCCACCGGACAGATGCCCAACCGCGAGTACCACGCGGCCTCGCGCTGAATCGGATCCCTTCGTCTCGGCTCCGCCCACGACCAGGCGGCGGTGCTTACAGCCTCGCTGCGCTGATGGCTTCAAGGGCCTGATCGGCAGCGGCGCGAGCCCGCGTCGCGGATGGCACGGCGTTCAACAGGATGCTGAAGGTGACCGCCCGTCCCGACGCCGTGATCGTGTACCCGCTGATGCCGACCACATTGTCGAGCGCCCCGGTCTTCGCCTGCACCTTGGCTGCCGCCGACGTCTTGCACATCCGGGAGCGCAGTGTGCCATCGACGCACGAGATCGGGAGCGCATTGCGGAGGTCGGCCGCCGCGCTCGATCCGGCAAGCCTCTGGAGCCACTGGACCTGGCCTCGTGCGGTCGACCGATTGGCCGAAGAGAGCCCAGAACCGTCGACCTGTACAGGCGCGACGATGCCGAGGTGCGCGAACTCCCTGGCGATCACGGCGACACCGTTTGCCGTCGTACCCGAACCGTTCACGGCACCGAGCTCCTTCGCCAACAGCTCGGCGTAGGTGTTGTCCGACTTCTTCAGTGTCTGGCGGACGAGGTCACGTAGAGGACCGGAATTGACCGATGCGAGAACGGGGCCGCCCGCAGGCAGTGTTCCCCGACGCGACACACCGATGACCGCGATGCCCTTCGCCGTGAGCGCGGCACGGAAGCGCTCGAGGTTGGCCATGCCGGGGTCCTTCTCATTGCGGTGGTTCCCGTCGACCGCGAACGCGCCGAGCACGCCGACCTCGCCCGGCGTGAAACTCGGCTTCCAGCCGAGCACAACCGTCTGGTCATCGAAATGTGAATCGTCGACGACCAGGCCGCCCTGCACACTGCGCACACCGCTCTTGAGCACTGCGTCGGCAAGCGATCGCAGCTGGGCGACACCGAAGGACGGGTCGCCGCTGGCCTTCACCACCAGGTCGCCCATGAGCACGCCGTCGGCACCGACCAACGTCGATGCGCGGATCTCGGTCAGGTAGCGGTAGTCGCCGCCCATCGTGAGCAGCGCGGTGCCGGCGACGTAGAGCTTCTGGGTCGATGCCGGCACTCTCGCGGCATCAGGGTCGCGTTCGTAAACGGAGCCGATGCCGTCGATGGTCACGAGCACGCCGGCCGAACCAGCCCGGGCGTTCGCGAGCGCCTTGTCGATGCGCGACCGGAGATCGACGACCGTGGAGGCGCCTGAGACATTGGTGGCGGCGGTCGTGGTGGTGGTCTCCTGCGGCCCGTTCCCGGCCTGGATCGGCGGAATCGAGGTCACGGGCACGGCCGTCGTTGCCGGCACGGTGGCCGAGGTGTCCGGCGGGATATCGCTGACGACGCCTGTGACTGGCGGACCGCCCACCGGAACCTGGCGGGCGATCGCCTTCAGACCGGCGGTTGCCGCGGTCGAGGGCCCCGGCCACATCGCAGCCAGGACGACCACGGCCACGACGCCGATCCAGGGCCTACGGCGCAGCCAATTCATCGACGGACTACGACGCCTGTGTCGCCGCATCGCCTCGGAGCGCGGCGAGGCGTTGCTCGACGTCTCGGAGGCGATCGCGGGCGGCCGCATGCAAGGTCCCCGCTCGTCCGTACAGATCGGCGGCCTCCTCGATGCCGATGTCGCCGCGGTCCATCGCGTGCGCGACCGACTCGAGCTCGGCGACGAGCTCCTCGAAGGTCATGGTGTTGAGTTCCATCACTGCTCCTGTCCTGCGGAAGGTGCCGCCACGTGCGTGACCGCGCGTTGCTGCGTCGAAGGAAGCTGCTGCGTCGAAGGAAGCTGCTGCGTCGAAGGACGGTGTGGTTCGCGGGACGGTGACGGGCCATCGACCACGGCCGAGAACCGACCGCTCGCCACCTGCACACCGATCACGTCGCCGGCCCGGACCTGGTCGCCGGCCCGAACGACCGCTCCGTCGACGGTGCGGACAACGGCATAGCCGCGTTCAAGCACCCGCACCGGTGAGAGCGCCTCGACCCGCTGACCCAAACCGTCAAGCTGCAACGAGGCGCGGCGGACGCGCTCGTCAACGCCACGGGACCAGTCGATGGCCGCTAGACGCGCCCCTGCCCGCGCCGAGTGCCGAAGCATCGCGTTCGACCAGTCGACGGCCGTCAGCCGAGCCTTGGACCGGGCCGACAGCCGGAGCACTGCGTTCGACCAGTCAATGCGTTCGAGCCGATCTGCAGACCGCTCGAGCCTTCGGTCGAGCGCGGTGGCCCATGCCACGCCGACGAGACGCCGGCTGCCCCGCTCCATCACCTGGGTCAGCACGTTCCCCGAATGGTCGAACGCAGCATCGACCCGGGCGCCGAGCACCGTCCGCTCGGGCACCACCATGGCGGCAGCGATCGACGGCGTGCCGGCCCGCGCATCGGCCACGTCGTCGCTGAGCGGCCGGTCGCCGTCGTGGCCGATCGCGGACACGATCGGCACTTGCGACGCGGCGATGATCCGGCAGAGCTGCTCGTCGCTGAAAGGGAGCAGCTGGGTTGGATCGCCACCGCCGCGGGCAAGCACGATCACATCGACGACATCGATCGAACGGTCGCGCTGCAGCAGATCGATGCCGGTGATGAGTGACTCGACTGCGCCCGGGCCTGACACCGTCACTTCGAGGAAGCGCACCGGATACCCGGGGAACCGCGCCGCGACCACCGACTCGATGTCCTTGCGGACCGCAGCCTCGGTGCCACACAGAACGCCGATGCAGCGCGGGAGCATGGGGATCGGCTTGCGCGCCCGGTCGAGTAGGCCGTCACGCCGAAGACGCTCCCGCGTCTCAGCGATCATCGCCGCGATCGCGCCCGAGCCGACCGGGACGACCTCTTGCGCGGTCAGCTGAAGGGCGCCACGGTCGACGATCATCTCGATGGTGCCGGTGACGGCGACCCGCTCACCCTCCTTCACCCTGCAGTAACGCTGCCTCGAGGCCGGGACGGCGACCGATAGCTGGGCACCGCGATCGCGCAAGACGAAGTAGGTGCGGTTGGCGCCGGACGTGGTCGGGCGATGGACTTCGCCCTCCACGCTGATCTTCCCGACCTCGGCAATGGCGCGGGCCAACTCGCCGACGAGGCGCGTGAGCGACACCTGGCGCGTGATCGGCGCATCGAAGGGCAGGGTCTGGCTCACGTCGACATCCTTGCCGACGGGTGCGACAGCGACGGGCCAGCGGGCCGTTAGCCCCCACGAGGCCGTACACTCGGGGTCATCATGAGCGAAACCCTCACCGACGCCATCCTCACCGTGACCGATGCCGCGAAGGCGACGGTTCTCGATGCCCGCGCCGGCGAGCTCGATGCCGCCACGCTTGCGCTGTGGCTCGAGGTCTCGGGCACCGACCGATTCACTTACGAGATGTACTTCCAGCCGCTCAGTGAAGTCAACGAGACGGACACGATCGTCGAGGTCGACGGCGACCTGCGTGTCGTTGTTCCCGCCTCGAGCGTCGAGAAGCTCCGCGGTGCCACCCTCGATCTCGCCAGCGATGGCTCGGGCATGATGCTCAGCAACCCGAACGAGCCGAAGAAGCCCGAGCCCGTGAGACCGTCGGGCACGCTCGACGGTCCGATCGCAGCGCGTGTCCTCGAGGTCATCGAGCGCGAAGTGAACCCGAGCATCGCCTCGCACGGAGGCTTCGCGACGCTCGTCAGCATCGACGGCGACACCGTGTTCCTCACGATGGGCGGCGGATGCCAGGGCTGCGCGATGTCCAAAGCGACGCTTCGCCAGGGCATCGAGGTGGCCATCAAGCAGGCCGTTCCGGAGATCCTGAACGTCGTCGACGTCACCGATCACGCGGCCGGCGAGAACGCGTACTACGGGTCCTGACGTTTCGACCGTCTCGTCGCTGGCGGTTGGGTGATCGGACCGATGGAGCGGTAGACAGCGTGCATGCCGCTGCCCGCTACTCCCGACGATGTCCTCTCCACGACCCGCGCCGTCCGCAAGCGCCTCGACTTCGACCGACCGGTTCCCCGGACCCTTGTCGAGGAGTGCGTCGACCTCGCATTCCAGGCGCCCACCGGATCGAATCGACAGGGCTGGAGCTTCGTCATCGTCGATGATCCGGCGAAGAAGCAGGCCATCGCCGATCTCTACGGGAAGGTCTTCGACCCTTACATCTCGGCCAAGAAGCCGCAGTACGAGGCCGGCGATACTCGCGGAGAGCGCTATGCCGCGGTGACCGATTCGGCCACGTACCTGCGCCAGAACTTCCACCGTTGCCCGTATCTGGTGATCCCGTGCATGGAGGGCCGACTACCCGAGGGCGCGCCGTCGGTCGGCCAGGCTGGGTACTGGGGATCGATCCTGCCGGCGTTCTGGAGCTTCATGCTCGCCGCTCGCACACGCGGCCTTGGAACGGCCTGGACGACCATGCACCTCGTCCACGAGCGCGAAGCGGCCGACATCCTCGGTATCCCCTTCGACAAGGTCACCCAGGCCGGGTTGAGCCCGCTCGCCTACACGGTCGGCGACGACTTCAAGCTGGCGCCGCGTCTCGACGCGGCCAAGCTCACGCACTGGAACACCTGGTAGCCGAGGGAACACGAGCACCTCCCGGCCGGTTTCTCCTATCGCCGTATTGCAAACCTCCCAGCAGGCGGCAGAATGGACTACATGAGCGATACCGCTGTGCTGACTGACGCTGCGAAGAGCGACCGCCTCAGCGCGCTCACGAGCGTGATCGAGCTGATCCGCCCCGTGGTCCAACAGGACGGTGGCGACCTCGCCCTTCACTCGGCCGATGTCGAGACCGGTGTCGTGGAAGTCCGGCTACAGGGTTCGTGCAGCAGTTGCGCCGTGTCGTCCACCACGCTGCAGGCGGGTGTGAGCCGCATCCTTCGGGACCGGCTGCCTTGGGTCACTGAGGTCATCGGGGGCGTGGAGGAGATGGACATGGAAGAGAGCCGGTCCATGGGCATGGGCGGCTACGTGCCGAAGTACTGAGACCCGACAGCAACGAGCTCGTTCCGTGACCGAGCGGTCTGTGCCCCGCTCGGGTCCGTCCCGCCCCGGTCCGGTCGGCTCCGCGTTCGCAGCCCGCCCGACACTCGCGCTCGGCTCGATCGAGACGCACGCCCGCTGCGGCCGGCGGCTTGCGTCGCTCTTCGACGAGGATCTGCGCTACGCGCCGTCCGGTGACGCCGGGTTCCGACTCGTCAACGAGGTCGTCCTCGCTATCCGCAGCGCGCACACGCTGGCCGACGAGCGGGCCATCACCGTGGCCAAGGTGCTCGACGACGATCCGGCTCGAGCGCTGCCTCCCGACACGCTGAGCACGGAGGAGCAGGCCGTCTTCCGGTCGCTCGTCGAGCAATACCGCGAGGCGTTCGGTGACCACCCGGCGACCATCGACCTGAGCCGGAGCGGGGCCACCCAGCGTCGCGACAGCGCTTCAGGGCTGTTCACGCTTTCCGGACGTACCGACCTTGTCTTCCACCCGCGCGGCGAGAGCGAGGAAGTCGACCGCGTGCCGATCGTGCGCCGCATCCATACCCGCCAGCCCCGCAGTACGTGGGCCGACCCGGGCTATGCCATCCTCCTCCGGCTGCCCACCTCGCGAGCCGCCAACGACGTCGTCCTGCGGATCGAACGCATGTGGGCATCGCCCGTCCCCGGCGTGTCCGAGAACGTCGTCACCGGGGACGACGTCGACGGGTTCCGGACCGATCTGCTCGAGCTGATAACCGACGCGCCTCAGCGCAGCGACGTCGCTGAACCGGGATGGTGGTGCGGCTCGTGCCCGGTGATCCAACGCTGTCCGGCGGTGGCGCAGCAACCGTTCGAGGAGCTCGTGGCGAATGTCCGAGGGCCGGCGATCATCGCCCCTTCGGGGCTGGGTGCGCTGTCGTGAGCCCCGGCCGGTCCGGCCCACCTCGCGACCTGACGCTCGGTGCACACGCCCAACCCGCGCCCGGTGTCCTCGTGCTCAACGCCTCGCGAATTCGCGTGTTCCACGACTGCCCGCGTCAGTTCTTCCTCCGCTGGGTCGTGGGGCTCGAGGGCGAGGACACCGACGACCACGGCCTCGCCGCAGCCGGTCGGGAAGTCCACGCCGAGCTGCACGCCCGCCATCGCGAGCCCGAACGCCACGACGACACGTCGGCCGTCGACCCCGAAGGTTCCGCCGCACCGTGGGTGCTCGCACGGGCCCGCGCGCATGGCTATCTCTGCCCAGGAGCGGAGGCGGAGTACCTCGGAGGCGAGATTGATCTGCGCTGGCTGATCGTGCGCAAATCGATCCTCGTCACCGGCCGCGTCGACGCGCTGTGGCGCCATTCCGACGGGACGATGGAGGTCCGCGACTACAAGACCGGTGGCTGTCCCGACGATCTCAGCGAGGAGCGATCGGCCTGGCTCTACGTGCTGTTGGCCGCGAGCGCGCTGCCCGCAAAGCCGAGCCGCGTACGCGTCGCCTTCGAGGCCCTCGGTGGCGAAGAAGCCCGCGTGGTGACGCTGGAGGGGACGCCGGAGATCCTTCGACGCGCCTACGACCTCGTGCTTGGAATCGCCGAGCGGATACGGGCCGAGCAGCAGTTCGAAGCCACGCCTTCTGTTGCGAAGTGCGGGCACTGCGCGTTCCGCGAGCAGTGCCCGCACAGTGCCCTTCGTGAGCGGGGCGCTACCCCGCCGAGGCCCGGCAGGGCAGGTGCCGTGCGAGGATCGTGGGATGGCGAGATCACAGCCGCACACCCCGCCCTCTGACACCACCGACCCACTCGCACCAGAGGACGGTGCCCGCCGCCGTCACATCCCGACCATGCGGGCCATCGTCATCGCCGCCACGGTGCTCGGCGTACTCGACACGAGCCTGCTCCGGGCCTCGGGTGCGGCCTGGGTCCGCGCCATCCTCGGCGGCGTGCTGATGGGCACCTTCATCGTCTTTGGCATGCGCGCCATCGTGCGACTACGCCTGCGGTACCGCCCGCAACACCGGCCGCCCGAGGAACGTGACCCTTCGGCGCCACCGCCGCGGGGTGGTTGGGCGACCCAGACCGCAGGGCAGTCGATGGTGGCGCGGATCGGTCGGGCGGCGAGCGGGCTGCGACGGCCTCGACCGCCGCGGGACCGGCGGGACCGCCGGTCGCAGTAGAGCCCGTCCGCCCCGACCCGAATCGCGCTCCTTAGTTCGCCAGGCCCCGCTCGAGGCGGGCCATGCGCTGGAACAGCTCCACGATGTTGGCGGTCTTGTGTGTCGGATCGAGCGCTCGGTAGGCGGTCTCGACGTTCACTGCGATCCGGCCCCATTCGCCCCAGTCGCCGAAGTCGCCGAGCGCGATGTCAGCGGCTGCGTCGGCCGAGGACATCCCGGCCGCAAAACGCGCAGTTGACTCGCGCTCGACCATGGCCAGGTAGTCACGGCAGTCGCGCACGTCGGTTGTTGTCGACATCGGGCCATGGCCGGGGACGACGGACGCCGGCGAGAGTCCGAGAATCCTGTCGCATGCCGTCACCCAGTTCCCGATCGGACCGGCCCACACGATCGGCGTTCCGTGCGAGAAGAGGATGTCGCCGGTGAGCACGAGGTCGGCATCGGGAACGTGCACGATCGTGTCGCCCGCGGTATGCGCCGGGCCGACCTCATACAGCACCACCCGCCGCCCGCCGACGTCGAGGTCGCAGGTGCCCGAGAACGTCCGGGTGGGCAGCACGGTCTCGATGCCGTCGAAGTCGAACGCGCCGAAGAAGGAGCGGAAGAGCTCACCGACCTCGCCGGGCGCCCTGACGAGACCTGCCAGCATCGATGGCGGCACCTCACCCATCTCGTGCGCGGTGGCCTCGGAAGCGACGATCTCGCAGTGCCGCACGAGCTCGTTGCCGTAGCAGTGGTCGCCATTGGCGTGGGTATTGACGACGGTCGCGATCGGCGCCTCGGCCGTCGCGTCAGCCATGGTCGCCAGCATTTCGGCCGTGAGCTTCAGGTCGAAAAGTGTGTCGACCAGCAGGCTCGAACCGGTGCCGCGGATGAGTCCGGCGTTGCTCCAGCCCCAACCGCCGTCGGGTTGCAGGTAGGCCCAGCAGCCGTCGCCGATCTCGAACAGACCCTTTTCATACGTTGCTATCCCCATGTGACGAACGTAGCCCCAGCCGGCTCGGAAGCCCCTCGCGATTGTGCAGACCGTGGCGCCGCCACTACGGTTATCGCTCGCAGCGAAGGCAGCACCACCCAACTGAGCTGCGACAGATACCACCCACGTCACTCCGTTCGCTGCGTTTCCGCGCGGGAGGATCCACCACAAATGGCCAAAGTGTCGACTCCCGCAGTTGGGCTTGCCCCCCGGCGGAAGGCTCCATTCCCCGTCGAGTTCTACCGTTCGGCGATTGGCAAGAAGTACGTCATGGCCCTCACGGGCGTCGGGCTGGTGCTGTTCACCTTGGCCCACATGGTCGGCAACCTCAAGCTGTTCCTCGGCGCCATGCCGGCAGGAAGTAAGTACGCCTATCATATCGACGAGTACGGTGAGTTCCTGCGCGAACTGCTGGTGCCGATCTTCCCCCGCACGGTCACGCTGTGGATCCTGCGCATCGGCCTCATCGGTGCCTTCGCGCTGCACATGCACGCCGCGTTCTCCCTTACGGTGATGAACAGGAAGGCACGTGAGGTTGGCTACAAGTCGAAGCGCGACTACATCGCGGCCAACTTCGCCAGCCGCACCATGCGCTACACCGGCCTTATCTTCTTCGCCTTCCTGATCTGGCACCTGGCCGACTTCACATGGGGCATCCGGCCGATCGCCGGACCGGGCTGGACGCGAGGCCACGTGTACCAGAACGTCGATGCAAGCCTCAGCCGCATCCCGGTCGGCATCCTTTACATCATCGCCAACTTGGCATTGGGAACGCACCTGTTCCACGGTGCATGGAGCTTCTTCCAGTCGCTCGGCATCAACAACCCGCGCTTCAACAAGGCCCGCAAGGGCGCGGCCATGGGCATCTCCGGACTCATCGTGGTGGGCAACCTCAGCTTCCCCATCGCAGTGATGACCGGCGTCATCGGCTGACCGCGAAGCTGACCAGCAGCCCGCTCAGGAAATCGACTAGCAGGAGCACCCCTCATGACGGACATCACGCTCGACTCCAAGTCGCCCAGCGGGCCGATCGAGCAGCGCTGGGACAACCACAAGTTCTCGGTCAAGCTCGTCAACCCGGCCAACAAGCGCAAGTTCGACGTCATCGTTGTCGGCAGCGGCCTCGCCGGTGCGAGTGCGGCATCGACGCTCGCCGGCCTGGGCTACAACGTCAAGGTCTTCACGTTCCACGATTCGCCGCGGCGGGCCCATTCGATCGCTGCACAGGGCGGCATCAACGCCGCGAAGAACTACCACGGCGACGGCGACTCGGTCTATCGCCTGTTCTACGACACCGTGAAGGGCGGCGACTTCCGAGCCCGCGAGTCGAACGTGTACCGCCTCGCCCAGGTCTCGGTCGACATCATCGACCAGATGGCTGCTTCCGGCGTTCCCTTCGCCCGCGAGTACGGCGGTCTGCTCGACAACCGCTCCTTCGGCGGCGCACAGGTGAGCCGCACGTTCTATGCGCGCGGACAAACCGGCCAGCAGCTCCTGCTCGGCGCCTACCAGGGCCTCGCCCAACAGATCTTCAACGGTACGGTCACGCTGTACAACCGCTCCGAGATGGTCGACGTCGTCACCGTCGACGGGCTCGCCGCCGGCATCGTGGTCCGCGACCTCACAACCGGTGAGATCACGTCACACAGCGCGCATGCCGTCGTGCTCGCCACGGGCGGCTACGGCAATGTCTTCTACCTCTCCACCAACGCAATGGCGTGCAACGTCACGGCGGCCTGGCGGGCGCACCGCAAGGGCGCGCTGTTCGCGAACCCTTGCTACACGCAGATCCACCCCACCTGCATCCCGTCCAGCGACGACTTCCAGTCGAAGCTCACGCTGATGTCCGAGTCGCTGCGCAACGACGGACGCATCTGGGTCCCGAAGAAGGGCGACGATGTCCGCAGCCCCGATCAGATTCCCGAAGACGACCGCGACTACTTCCTCGAGCGCAAGTACCCGGCCTTCGGCAACCTCGTGCCGCGTGACGTCGCCAGCCGCAATGCGAAGCAGATGATCGACGCGATGAAGGGTGTAGGCCCTCTGAAGAACGGTGTCTACCTCGACTTCTCGCATTCGCTGCTGCGCCTCGGCCGGGACAAGGTCCGCGAGCGCTACGACAACCTCTTCGAGATGTACGAGCGCATCACCGGCGAAGACCCGTACAAGGTTCCGATGCGCATCTACCCCGCCGTCCATTACACGATGGGCGGGCTGTGGGTCGACTACAACCTCATGACGACGATCCCCGGCCTGTATTCGCTGGGGGAGTCGAACTTCTCCGACCACGGTGCCAATCGCCTGGGTGCGTCGGCGCTCATGCAGGGTCTGGCCGATGGCTACTTCGTGCTGCCCTACACGATCGGCGACTACCTGGCCCCGCAGCTCAACCAGAAGCCCGTCCCGACCGACCACGCCGCGTTCAAGGCCGCCGAGGCGACTGCACGGGGCCGCTTCTCCGAGTACCTCGGCATCAAGGGCAAGCGCTCGGTCGACTGGTTCCACCGTGAGCTCGGCAAGATCATGTGGGACAACTGCGGCATGGAACGCAGCGATGCCTCTTTGAACAAGGCACTTTCCGATATCCCTGCGCTCTACGACGAGTTCAAGACCGATCTGCGGGTGCTCGGCGACGATGCGTCGATGAACCAGAACCTCGAGAAGGCGGCGCGCGTCGATGACTTCTTCCAGCTCGGCTTCCTCATGTGCCAGGACGCGCTGAACCGTGAAGAGAGCTGCGGCGGGCATTTCCGGGCCGAGCACCAGACCGACGAGGGCGAAGCCCAGCGCGACGACGAGCACTTCTCGCACGTGTCGGCCTGGGAATGGCAGGGAGAGCCGATGGTCAGCGAGGTCGAGCACCGCGAGCAGCTCGAGTTCGAGTACGTCCACCCATCCGTCCGCAGCTACAAGTAGCAGCAACCAGTAAGGACGCATAGCAATGACTGCGACCATGGACCACACCGAGAGCCACTCTGGCGGCGGCGAGCCGACCGACCTCGATGGTCACGTCGTCCACCACGGCGAGACGATCAACATCACACTCAACGTGTGGCGACAGGAAGGCCCGAACGCGGCCGGAGCATTCGAGACCTACGACGCCCACGGGATCAGTACCGACGCATCGTTCCTCGAGATGCTCGACATCGTCAACGAGCGTCTCAACGACGGCGGCAAGGTACCGATCACATTCGACCATGACTGCCGCGAGGGCATCTGTGGTACCTGCTCGATCATGATCAACGGACAGGCGCATGGGCCGGAGAAGGCCACCGCTACCTGCCAGCTCCACATGCGCAAGTTCCACGACGGACAGACGGTCACCGTCGAGCCGTGGCGGGCGACGGCGTTCCCGATCATCAAAGACCTCATGGTCGACCGCTCGGCGTTCGACCGCATCATCGAGTCCGGCGGCTACATCACCGTCGCTGCCGGTGGAGCGCCCGACGCGAACCTCATCCCGATCCCCAAGCCCGTCGCCGACGCGGCCATGGACGCGGCGGCATGCATCGGCTGCGGCGCCTGCGTCGCAGCGTGCCCGAACGGCGCCGCCAACCTGTTCACCTCGGCGAAGATCGCGCATCTCAACCTCATGCCCCAGGGTCAGGCCGAGCGCTACAAGCGCACCGAGGCGATGGTCGACACGATGGAGCAGTACTTCGGCTCCTGCACGAACCACGCCGAGTGCCAGGAGGCGTGCCCGAAGGAGATCTCGATCGACTGGATCGCGCTGATGAACTCCGACTATGTGAAGGCGAAATTCAAGAACCGCCGCCTGCTCGCCCGCAAGTAGTGCCGGGCCCCTCCGGTCTGCTCGCGCCCGGTCGCCGGGCCATCACGATCGGCATCGTCCTCGGCATCTCGGCCGTCGGCTTCGAGGCACTCGGCGTCTCGACGGCCATGCCGGTCGTGGCCAAGTCACTCCACGGCGAGTCGCTCTACGGCTGGGCCTTCAGTGCGTTCCTGCTCGGCCAGCTGATCGGAATCGTCAGCTCCGGCGCGGATGCCGACGCGCACGGTCCAAAGCGCGCATACCGTCTGGCTCTGGGCTTGTTCAGCGTCGGCCTGCTGGTGTGCGGCCTTGCACGGTCGATGCCGGTGCTCGTCGTCGGACGCTTCATCGCCGGCACCGGGTCGGGCGCGGTCCTCCTGCTCAACTGGGCCCTTATCGCCCGTCTTTACGACGAAGCCGTTCGGCCCCGGATGCTGGCGGTGGCATCGTCGGCATGGATCGTCCCCGGGCTCGTCGGTCCGGCTGCGGCCGGCTGGGTGGCCGACCACATCGGCTGGCGGCTCGTCTTCTTCGCGTTCGTCCCGCTGCTGGCCGCTGTTGCTGTGCTGCTGCTGCCGGCGATCCATCTGCCGGGAACCGATCAGAGTGCCGTCAAGCCGGCGGGTGAGCGCTTCTGGGACGTCGGGCGGACCCAGCGCAATGCGGCGGCGGTGGTGATGTCCGTCGGGGCCGGGCTCGTACTGGGCGGCATCGACTCACGCCAT
>JAYTFI010000475.1:0-1647 GCA_043734485.1 Acidimicrobiales bacterium
GCAGGTCTACGAAGGCATGGTCGTCGGCGAGTGTGCTCGTGAGGACGAGATGGTCGTCAACGCCGTGCGCCCCAAGGAGAAGAACAACATTCGTACGCACAGCCACGACGATGCCGTCAAGCTGCCAGCCCCGCGAATCCACAGCCTCGAAACCGCGATCGAGTGGATCGCCGACGACGAACTCGTCGAAGTGACGCCGAAGAACATCCGCATCCGCAAGAAGCACCTCGGCCTCGAAGAACGGCGCAAGT
This sequence comes from Acidimicrobiales bacterium, assembly GCA_043734485.1. Classification (GTDB taxonomy): domain Bacteria; phylum Actinomycetota; class Acidimicrobiia; order Acidimicrobiales; family JANYDT01; genus JAYUDQ01. Next base: position 252 of record JAYTFI010000475.1, read on the forward strand.
CGAACAAGAAGCCCAAGTAGAATCACGGCCGAATACGGTCGAGTCCGATCTGCGTCTTCATCGCTGGAATCGAGACCTCCAATGCCGACCAGATTTGATCGGGATCAGTCGCCTCGTAGTGGTGGACGAGCTTGTTACGCATCCCGATGATCGCCTTCCACGGCACCTCGGAGAAGTCCTGTTCGAACGCGTCAGGAAGACGCGCCACAGCTTCACCGATACGGGTGATCACGGCCTCCCCAGCAAGCCGCTGCACCTCATCGGACATGAAATTCTCATAGCCACCGTCGATGATTCTGGTGGCGAGGGCACTGAAATGGTTGATGTCCTCCAACGTCTGGCGGACCCTCCGGTCCGGCCACCATCGGTCGAGCCTGTCGACAGCCGTTCGCGTTTCAGGGACCGAGGGGTTCGGCGGGGCCCCCTTGATCGGGCGTTTCGTCATAGCGGCCTGGAGTCATCAAGGATCGACTGATGCTTCGGAAGCCGTAGTCCGCCCTCTGAAACGACATCCACTTCGACCCCGAGGGTTTCGCCAAGCTCGTCTTCGAGAGCAACGAGATCGAGCAGTGACACGCCACGGTCGAACTTGACGAGCAGGTCGATGTCACTCAGCGACGTGTCCTCGCTGCGAGCCACAGATCCGAAGATTCGAATATTGTCCGCTCTGTACCGGCTCGCGATCTGGATGATGTCAGCCCGGCGTCGATCGATGAGCAACGATGGCTTGAAGCCCATCGCCGTGAGGAGACGACTCAAGGTGTGCTCGCTCGGCTTGCGTGACCCGTTCTCATAGGCAGCGACAGCCGACTGCGTCGTTTTGGCGCGCTTTGCGAGGTCAGCTTGCGTGAGTCCCATGACCTGGCGTGCTGATCTGATTCGCAGTGAGGACTCCATTGCCCGGTACTATAGCAGGTGACGTATATAACCCTGAGTCGGCGGGCTGATGGGTGTAGACCGCGTATCCGCGTTGCGTCGCAGCTGAGCGAGCTTCGACCGAGGTCGCCGGGCTACTCATGTGCCTGCCCGCTCGATCCGAGCCCCGCCCAGCATTAGGTGCCCAATCCCCCCCGGGTCACGCAGTTTGTTGGCGGATGATTTCGGGGTTGCAGCGCCCGGTGTCGCCGCTCCGCCACCGGAACGGTTACCTGCGGCGGACCGCGGGGTGCGGGAGCGGCGTCGAGCGGGCCTGCTCGAGCTGCTTGGCGAGCATGTCGTAGACCTTGACGCCGGTGAATTCGACGATCTCGTCGCGCAGATACTGATAGGTGCGCTGCTTGGCGCCGAATGCGTCGTCGCTCTCGGTGCACCACCAGTGGAACTCGGCCCCGCCCTCGCCCCAATCGCGACGCTTCCATTCGCGCAGCGTGCTCGTGACATGTCCATGGGCATCGAC